>CAYZLP010001265.1:0-1503 GCA_964478635.1 uncultured Caldilineaceae bacterium | reverse complement strand
TCTCAACTGGCGCCCATGGTGACCTACGGCACGAATCCCGGCGAAGGCATCCCGGTTACCGGCCATATCCCGACTGTGGATGAGTTGGAGGATCCGGCGGTGCGGCGCAGCCTGGTCAGCTCACTGGAATACATGGGACTTGAGCAGGGCCAGAAGATGGAAGGCCAGCCGATCGACATCGTCTTCATCGGCTCATGTACCAACGGTCGCATCGAGGATCTGCGGGAGGCCGCCGCGATCGTGAAGGGGCGCAAAGTGGCCGATAGCGTCTGGGGCATCGTCGTGCCCGGCTCCAAGGCCGTCAAGACCCAGGCCGAGGCCGAAGGATTGGATCGCATCTTCAGCGAAGCCGGCTTTGAGTGGCGCGGCGCGGGCTGCAGCATGTGTCTGGCCATGAATGACGACAAAGCGGGCGCGGGCAAATATGTGGCCAGCACCAGCAACCGCAACTTCCGCGGCCGCCAGGGACCCGGCTCCCGTAGCTTGCTCATGAGCCCCATCATGGCCGCCGCTGCGGCCGTCAACGGCCGGGTCGTCGACGTGCGCGAAGTCATGGCCGATCCGGTTACGGCATAGGAGAAACGACTATGGAACCCTTTGTTGAATTACGCGCGACGGCCATGCCCCTGCGCATGGAGAATGTGGACACGGATCAGATCATTCCGGCAAAATACCTGACCGCAGTTACCAAAGAAGGCATGGGTGACGGTCTTTTTTCCTGGCTGCGCTACGATGAGAACGGCAATCCGCGGGAAGACTTCGTGCTGAATAGCCCGGCTTTTACCGGCGCCGAGATCCTCGTTGCCGGCCGCAACTTCGGCAGCGGCTCCAGCCGTGAGCATGCCGTATGGGCCCTGACCGATTTCGGCTTCCGCGTCGTCATTGCGCCGAGCCACGCCGACATCTTCTACAACAACTCGCTGAAGAATGGGCTCCTGCCCATCCCGCTGCCGGAAGAAGCGGTCAACATGCTCTGGGATCTCATCGAGGAGGAACCCGACACGACAATCCATATCAACCTGGAAGATCAGGTTGTCAATTTGCCGGACGGCCAGCAGTTTGGCTTTGCCATCGACGATTTCCGCAAGCACTGTCTGCTCAACGGGTTGGACGATCTTGGCTATATCCTCTCTAAGGAAGCGGCGATTGAAGCCCACGAAGCCCGGCCTGTGTATGGATGATCGCGCATGGCGGGGCCTCACCCTGCTCGGGCGCGAAAGGCGCCCAAGCTGTCCCTCTCCACCCGGTGGAGAGGGACGCGTAGCCTCCGTATAGGAGGCGGAGCAGGGTGAGGCTTCGCGTCGCCTGCCACCCAGTCATGACTTCGCCTGCGCTTGACGACTGCCGCTGGCCCGACGTTGTGGAACCTTACGCCACTGCGCTTCGGGAGGCGGTGGCATTCGCCCTGAACCACTGTACGCCCGTCGGCATCGTCGCCTGCGGCAGCATCCTGCGCGGCGAAGCCGGTCCGACCAGCGATTGGGACGTGCACCTGATTCACCT
>CAYZLP010001264.1:0-1506 GCA_964478635.1 uncultured Caldilineaceae bacterium | reverse complement strand
ACGGGGTTTGCCGGGGGCCTACTTCAGTGTGGGGGCACGTGTGCAACTTCCCGGAAGAGGTCAGAGCGCTTTCTGTCCGAAGAGAGCGCACGACCTCTGCCTTGAAAATGGACCGCGGATGACGCTGATGCAGCCGATCCGCGCGGATTCTCATTCCCTGTGGTGCGAATGGGCGCATGTAAACTTCCGGGAAGTGATTCGCCTCCAGCGTAAATTGCCCCCGGTTTTCTGCGACTTCTTTGACATCGGCCTATGGATTGGCTATACTGGCCCTGCCTAGCCTCAGGTTCTGTGGAAAGCAGCTTTACGGTCGTTCTCTCCAACCTCATTCGTATGTACTGCACAAGCGGTCCCTAGCCGCCCAATCCAACGGGATGTCGTACATCCAGCCTGTAAACGCATCTTACCTGTAACATTCGTGTTTCAACTCAACCATGTATTTTTAACCACTACATGACAGGAGGCAACTGTGTATCAATCCAAAAAGTGGTTCCTCGTGGTGACGCTGCTGGCCCTGGCCGTCATGGCGCTGGCGGCATGTGGCGCACCGGCGCCGGCGCCCGCCGAGACCGGCGGCGCGGCGGAAGCCGAGGCCCCGGCCGAAGGCGGCGAAGCCATGGTCGACGAGGGTGGGGAGAAGACGATCATCATCGGCTTCTACCAGGAACCCGAAATCCTCAATCCGCTGATCTCCACCCAGACCGTGGCCAATGAGATCACCGAGTTCCTCATCGAAAATCTGCTGGCCGTGACGCCGGAGGGCGAATATGTTCCCTTGCTGGCCGAGGAAGTGCCGAGCGTTGAGAATGGCCTCATCTCCGAGGATGGCCTGACCGTCACCTACAATTTGAAGGACGGCGTGCTCTGGCAGGACGGCGAGCAAGTGACCTGCGACGATTTTCGCTATACGTGGGAACTGGCAGTCAATGCCGCGGAGACCGGCGCCGTGAACACGACGGATCTCTCCGCCATTTCGTCACTTGAGTGCCCGGACGATCTGACCGTCGTGACCAGCTACGATGAGTTCTATGCGCCCTTCCTGGCCACTTTCTCGGGCGACTATCTCCTCCCCGAGCACGCCACCGGCGAGCCGGCCGACATGGTCAACTGGGAATACAACTGGGACGGGCTGGTCGGTAACGGCCCCTTCATGATCCAGGAGTGGATCTCGGGCGACCAGATCGTCATGGTCAAGAACGAGAACTACCACGGCTATCCCGACAACCCCATCGTCGATCAGATCATCGCCCGCATCATTCCCAGCCGCGAAGTGGGCAAAGCCCTCATCACGTCGGGTGAAATCGACATTCTCTGGGATCTGACCGAGGCCGACGTGCCCGAATTCGAAGAAAATCCGGACGTTGGCGTCTACGCCCAGCCCGGCCTGGGTACGGAGCGCCTGGTCCTCAACCTGGCCGACCCGACCATCGACGCGACAGATGATCCCCTCAACAACCCCCATCCGCTGCTGGGTGACGTGCGCGTGCGCAAGGCCATCGAGCTGGG
>CAYZLP010001263.1:0-1507 GCA_964478635.1 uncultured Caldilineaceae bacterium | reverse complement strand
ATGGCCAGGCTCGACATTGCCGAGAAACGTCTGCCACAGGACGGGCGTATCTCGCTGAAACTCGGCGGGCGATCCGTCGATGTCCGTGTGTCCACCATTCCATCTGGCAGCACGGAAAAGGTCGTCATGCGTCTGCTCGACAAGCAGGCTGGCCGGCTGGATCTTGCGCAGCTTGGCATGCCCGAGAAAATTCGCAAGCGCCTCGAAACAGTGATCCAGCAGCCGCATGGCATTCTGCTTGTCACCGGGCCGACCGGATCCGGCAAGACCACGACACTCTACGCCATGCTGGGCCAGCTTAACGATTACAAGCGAAACATCATGACGGTCGAGGATCCCATCGAGTATTACATCGACGGGGTCAACCAGACTCAGGTCAACAGCAGTATCGGAATGACGTTCGCAGCAGGATTGCGTTCGATTCTGCGCCAGGATCCGGATGTCATCATGGTTGGCGAGATTCGTGATCTCGAGACGGCACAGATCGCCGTACAGGCCAGTCTTACCGGCCACATGGTCTTTTCAACCCTTCACACCAACACGGCGATTGGCGCGATTACCCGGATGCGAGACATGGGTGTCGAACCCTTTCTGCTGTCCACGAGCCTGATCGGGGTCATGGCACAACGTCTTGTCAGACTGCTGTGTACCGAGTGCCGCGAGTCTGTCATTGCCGACGAGACTGCCTGCAACCTGCTGGGTATTCCGGCCGCAGATGAAACCCTGATCTACCGTGCCAGGGGATGTCGTCACTGCAGCTACACCGGATTCCAGGGACGTACCGGAATCTATGAATACATTACGATAGACAGCACTTTGCAAAGCCTGATCCACTCGGGTGCCGGTGAACAGGAGATGCTCGCGCATGCACGTACCAGGACAGAAAGTATCCAGTCGGCCGGTACCCGGCTCGTACTCGACGGAAAAACAACACTGGACGAGGTCATTCGAGTCGCCGGCCTGGGTGAGGACTGATCCATGGCTGCATTTTCCTGGCAGGCACTGGATAGTGCCGGCAGCCTCAAAAAAGGGGTTTCCCAGGCCGATTCTCCAAAACACCTTCGGCAACTGCTTCGCAAGGACGGGCTAAACCCGGTCAGTGTTGAAGAGGTCAGCGGCCGCCGGGCGCAAAAGAGTCTTGAGAAAAAGCGCGGAGCTGCCGTTGACCGCAAATTCAGCCCCGCTGATCTGGCCATGTTTACACGCCAGCTGGCGACCCTGCTGCGGTCGCGCATGCCTCTGGAAGAGTGCTTGCGGGTCCTCTCTCACCAGACCGGCAAGGTATGGCAACGACATCTCATCACCGCATTGCGCTCACGCGTCAGTGAAGGCATGTCCCTTGCCGATGCCTTCAGGCAGTTTCCGAAGGCCTTTCCGGAATATTTCGCTTCCACAGCCGAGGCGGGAGAGCAGGCGGGCAAACTTGAAGTTGTCCTCGAGCGACTCGCTGATTATGCCGAGGAAGCCAACACGACCCGCCAGAAAGTCATGCTCTCGCTTCTCTACC
>CAYZLP010001262.1:0-1509 GCA_964478635.1 uncultured Caldilineaceae bacterium | reverse complement strand
GGCTTGTGCGGCGCACGCTGAGAACCCTTTTGCCAAACTTTTATGTTTTCTATCTGGCTTAACAGTTGAATCGGATCCATGGTAGGGTTCATAATTTCCTACGACTGATCCGTCGCCTCCGCGCCTTCCGGGAGCGGCGTGCCCGGGCCGACGAGGTAGATGGCGCGCCAGGGTTGGTACTGGCTGAAGAGGGTGTCGGTGCGGGTCTCGCCGTTCTCGATGACGGTGCGCTCCACGGTGACGGTCATGCCCTCCTTGGGCCATTCGACCTGGTCGATCTCGCCCCGGGCCAGCCCCTCGTCCACCTGGTAGCTGGGCTCTGGTGGCTCCTGGACGTCGGTCACGACCGGCTCGCCGATGATGACTTCCCGGTCGGGCTTGGTGCCGTAGAGGTTGAAGGCGATGACGCCGCCCGCGCTGTTCACGTCGGGCTGGACCAGGAGGTAGTGATCCGTGTCGTTGCGGAAGCGGAAGTCGACGGTGGGCGTGTAGATGGTGGCGTCGAAGCCGGGCTCGCCGTACCAATCGACCACGTAGCCGTGGTTGTAGCGCTCCACAATCGGCAGGCCGGCCTCGTAGGCCGCGCGGAAGAGGGTGGTGCTCACCTGGCAGACGCCGCCGCCCACGCCCACGGCCGTGCGATCGCCCCAGATGATGAGGGAATCCTCAAAGCCGTTGGCCGCGCTCACGTCCTCCACGTGCTCGTTGAAGCTGAAGACCTCGCCGGGCGGAATGACCACGCCGGCCATCTTCTCCGCCGCCACTTCAATATTGCGGATGCGGTCGGCGCTGGAGCCGGCGAAATAGCTCACGCCCGAGGCCACCAGCTCCCGGATCCCCATCTCGGCGATGCGGTTGCTGTCCACGGCCGGGGCGATCTCGGTCACGATCAGCTCGGCCGTGGTGCGCCCTTCGACCAGGGCCCGCTCCACTGCGGCGGCCGTGGCCTCTACGTCCAGCGCGCGACCGGGGCGGCTCGTCTGCAGAACGCTGATGCCGCCGCTGTTGGGATCGAAGCGCAGGCGCGCGTCCCGGGCCGGCACGGCCACCTGCTCGGCCCAGCCGGTCAGCACCGCGTCCAGCGCGTCCCGATCGATGCGCAGGGGCTGCCGGGTGTAGACGATCCGGTCCAGCGCACCGCCGTCCAGGGCCAGCTCCAAGCCGTAGCGGGCGTCGCGCAGGAGCATGGGTTGGGTGACGGGCGCGAGGGCCGCGCCCGGGCTTTGGGCCGCAGTGACCGGTTCATTGGGCGGCAGCAGGGGCACGGCCGCCAGCCCCACGCTCAGAGGCGTGCGGCTTTGGTGATTCTCCAATCCGGCCAGGATGGCGTTGATGGTAGCGTCCACGTCCACATCCATGCCCGGTTGGCCGGGGATGAGCGCATCGCCCGTGCGCACCGCGGGCCGGGCCGGCCGGCGCAAATCCCGGGCGATGGCCTCCACGCCGTAACGCAGCTGGCCCACGTCTACCGTGCGCTCGGGCAGCAGATCCAGCCCCCGCAGGCCGGCC
>CAYZLP010001261.1:0-1512 GCA_964478635.1 uncultured Caldilineaceae bacterium | reverse complement strand
CTGAATATCCGGCCGGTGTGCCGACGCCGCCGGCCGCGGCGACCGCGGCCGCCATGGAGCCAACAGCGACACCCCTGCCCGCCGGCGCAATCCTGATAACCGAGGACTACGAAGGCATGTGGGTTCAGATCTGCGCCGACTGTCACCGCGCTGAACGATTTATTGAGGGGTTGAAAGCGGAGGAAGACCCCGACCTGCGCACCTGGCAGGCGATTGAATATCTCTCCGGGCCGCCCACGCATTACAACCGGCCCCTCGCCTCCTTCCTGCCCGCGATGAACTACATCCGTGAGCAAGCCGGATTGGAGCCGCTGATCCCCTAGACCGCCGACTGGTGGGCGGCGGATGCGTCCCCATATCCGGGGGCGCGACGACCCGAACTCTGTGGCACCAAAGGATTTCCAAGCATCATGATGACCAAATTTCTATCCGGAACGCGCTATCTCATTCTGATACCTATTCTAGGTTTGGCGATCGCCGCTGCCTTCTTCTTCGTCTTCGGCGGTCTTGGATTGATTGTAGCCCTGGGTGAGGTTCTCATTGCCGGGCTGGCCGGCGCGTCTGAGGCTCATTCAGCCTCTCTGCCCGTTGAGGTTGAGATCGTTGAATATGTCCACCGCTTTCTGATTGGCACGGTTCTGTACATCACGGCCGTCGGCTTGTACCAGCTCTTCGTCCAGGAAATACAGTTTCCGCGCTGGTTGCGCATTGACAGCACTGAGGAACTCGAGACCAATCTGATCGGCGTGACGGTGGTTGTCCTGGCGGTCAACTTCATGGGCATTGTATTCACTCAGGATGCCGAGAGTCTTCTGGCCTATGGCGCAGGCATCGCCCTGCCTATCGCCGCGCTGGCTCTGTTCGTCGGCCTGAGAACCTGGTCGACAAACCTGACCAAGAAAACCGCGATCGAGGAGGCGAAACTTGATGAAGGTCCGGAAGAGGTATCAAAGCCGTGAGCAAGTTGATTGGCTCCACGCCGGCCAGGTTGCCGGAACCATCACCCTTGACGGTGGCAGAGCGCTACGAGATCGGGCGCCAACGGCGCAAAGAGACGCCCCGCTCCGCCCATGCGGCTTGGGATCCACTGGCACAACGGGACATGCTGGCCGTTTTCGAAGCAACGAACGCCGGCCGCGTCGAGGCACTCCTTCCCGTGCGTCATGCTCGAATGGCCGAATCCGCCTTCACTTTCTTTCGCGGCGCTCCCGCGGTCATGGCCGATGACCTGGCCCATACGGCGACAAGCGGCCTGGTTGTGCAGTTGTGCGGCGATTGCCATATCAGCAACTTCGGTCTCTTCGCGTCGCCTGAGCGAAAGCTGGTCTTCGATCTGAATGACTTCGACGAAACGCTGCCCGGGCCTTTCGAGTGGGATGTCAAACGGGCGGCAGCGTCGATTGTGATAGCGGCGCGGAACGCCGGCCTCACGGCAAAAGACGCCAAGAAAGCAGTGCAGATGGCGACCAAAGTCTACCGCAAGAAGATGCATGACTTCGCCAACCGCAGCTA
>CAYZLP010001260.1:0-1514 GCA_964478635.1 uncultured Caldilineaceae bacterium | reverse complement strand
CCAAGATCCAGCCGCTGCTGGGACGGGGCGAGCCGATCGACCCCGACATCATCGCCCCCACGAGTTGGCTCGCGAACCGTCTGATCACGCTCGAGTGGCTCGACGAGATCCGATCGTCCGGTGTCACCGACGAGGAGTACGTCGAGGTCATCGGCGTCGTCGCTCGACTCCGAGCGATCGACACCTTCGAGTTCGGCCTCGGCCGGGCGACGCGACCACTCCCCGAGTCGCGCGGTGGCGATCCCGGGCGACCACAGATCGAGGGCGCCCGTCTCGACGGCGGCTGGGTGCCGACGATCGGACCTGCGTTCCCGCTGTCGGTGCTGTCGCTCGCGCCGTCCGAGAACGACGCGATGCTCGAGATCAGCGAGGCGCTGTACCTGGCGCCCCGCGCCGGTGACGGCTACACGATGGGCAACCAGCACGTCGTGCGCGACGGGCTGACGCGCAGCCAGATGGAGTTCGTCGCCGCGCGCACCTCGTTGCTCAACGACTGCTTCTATTGACTGTTCTCCCATGCGGGCATGCTCCGTGCGAGCGCCGAGGCCAACGGCGAGACGGTCGACCTGCGCGGGGTCGGCCACGTCACCGTCGACTCGGGCGTGCCCGGCGATGCCGAGCTCTCGGCGCTGACCGACGCGGTGGTCCTGCGCGACCCCGTTGAGCTCGACGCGGCGGTCGCACGAGCCACTCAGCGCCTCGGGGCGGCGTCGACCGTTCGTGCGATCGCCGTCGCGGGCAACTTCGAGATGATGAACCGCCTGCTCGACGCCTGCGGGGTCGGGCCGACCGCTGCGATGCGTCCGATCGGCGAGCTGATCGACGTGTCACTCCCCTCGCGTTTCGGCTGACGCCCGGCCCCGGCCCTCGATGGCGGCGAGCAGCGCCGCCGGTTCGTCGGTGCCGATCCGGAACACCCTTCCCGAGCGCAGCGTCAACTCGACGGCGTCGTACCCAGCGGCGTTGAACATCCACCCCCGTGACACCTTGCGGATGCCCCAGCCGTGCCACCAGCTGTTGCGGACGCGCTCGACCGACACGACGTCGACGAGCTCGACGCGACGTCGGGGCCAGCCCCACCCGAACGTGGCGGTGACGGCCGCGTCGTCGACCGTGACGGTGAGCCGGGCGGCGACGGCGCCGACGACCACGAGGAGCACCATCACCGCCTGCAGCACCCAGAAGCCCCCGTCGAGGTCGTCGCGAAACGCGATCCCGAGCCCCACCCCGACGGCGCCGAGCGCGGAGATCACGTACATCGACGGCGCGATCTGGACATGTCGGTACGGCATCGTCCAACTGTGACACACCCCTCGTTCACACTGGTCGTGAACATCGCCACATCGGTGGCCCGAACGCACCCGACCACGAGATCCCGAGGAGGACCCATGCTGGTCCTGATCGCCACCAACGAACTGCAGGGCACGATGCCCGACGACTACAGCTACACCGTCGAAGGTGAGCTGGTCACGCCCGTCGTCGCCGAGTGTGCGTCCGGCGACCGCTGTGGGTGC
>CAYZLP010001259.1:0-1518 GCA_964478635.1 uncultured Caldilineaceae bacterium | reverse complement strand
CGGGGGTGACCATTCTGGAAAGCACGGGGCTGGGGCGCGTGCGGGCCAAGATGGGTATCCGAGACGATCTGCCCTTCCTGCCAAGCCTGGAACGACTCTTGCAAACCCGGGAAGAAGAGCACCGGACGATGTTCACGCTAGTAGACAGTCCGGAAATGGTCGACGAGTTAATTGAGGCAACCTTGCGAATCACTGGTGACCTGGAAGGTCCCAATAAGGGCATTCTTTTCGTCGTACCGATCACTCGCGCCATCGGTATCGTATCCAGAGAAGCAGCGGAAGACTAATCATGCGCAGAACACCCGTTAGCCAGGTCAGCCAGACTTCTACGATGAAGGCGCTGGTGCTGCCGTCAGAGACACCCATCGAGGAAGCCATCGATCGCTTTGCGTCCAATGAGGGCCAGCATGGCATATTCCTCACGGGAAAGGACGGACGCCTGGCAGGCGTCGTCAACAATGCCGACCTGCTAGACTGGGCCCGCCTGCAGTTCGAACTCATTCCCGGCAACCTGCCTCTGCCGGTGGGCAAAGTCCGACGCCTGCTTGGGGCCAAGAATATCGGTGATTTGGCCGTCCCCGACAGCAAGCAGATGTCGGTTCACCTGGACGAAACGCTGGCGGTTGCCTTGGAAAGAATGGCGCGGTTTGATCTGGAAGATATTGCGGTGGTCGATGCCGAAAACCGCATTGTGAACGATTTGCGCTTGAGCGAAGTCGTCTCCTTTGCCCTGCACGTTCGCCAGAACAAGCAGACAAAGTGATTTACCGAAGGAAGCGGGGTGATCGATTATGAGCGGAACTGAGTGGTTTATTATTGGATTGGCTGGCGCGGGAACGGTCTTCATGCTGATCAGTGCGGTTGGCATCGTACGGATGCCGGGCATTTTTGCGCGCATGCACGCCGTAGGCAAGGCTGCAACCCTGGGCGTCAGTTTTCTGCTGTTGGCGGCCGGGGTCTTCTTCGAGGCCAGCGAGGTCTGGCGCATGAGCGCGCTTATCATTCTCTTCTTCGTCACGGCGCCCGTTGCTACGACGGCCATGGCTCGGGCCGTCTACCGCTGCAGTCCCGTCCGGAGTCGCCTGCTCAAGTATGATGACTGTAGCAATCCTCAGTACGAGCCGCTCGCCGTGCAAGAGATCGTGCGCATCGAGTGACCTGCAGCTTCGAATTCTTGCGGATGTGACAGCTGACCCGCGTCACATCCGCTTTTTTTGTTGATCAAACTTCATCCGCCAGCAATGGGAGTCCAAACATGCCGTCCCAACCCTATGATTTCGACCGGATCATCGATCGCCGCGACACTGACTGCATTAAGTGGGGCAAGTATGGAGATGCCCTGCCGCTGTGGGTTGCCGACATGGATTTCCGATCTCCGCAGCCGGTTCTGGACGCCATGCAGGCACGCATCGCCCAGGGCGTATTCGGATACGCGCAAGATCTCCCGGAACTCAAAGAAGCCATCGCAGCCCGCTTGCTGCGACTTTACAACTGGCCGATTTCGCCCGAGGAGGTGGT
>CAYZLP010001258.1:0-1521 GCA_964478635.1 uncultured Caldilineaceae bacterium | reverse complement strand
GAACAGCTCGATGCGGCGCGCATGGCACAATGCCTGAATGGCATCTTCCAGCACCTGCATCTGCAGAATGCGCACCGTGTCCTCTAGGGAACGCATGCCGGCCGTCATCGCCTTTTGCACGGCGCTGGCCGGATCGTCATCGGGCGCCAGATCCTCATGAACCAGGAGCATGGGCGACACAAGGTCTTCCGCCAAACCGATTTTCAGGGCGTGGAACCCCGAATAGCCCAGGGTTTGGGCAAAGCGCACGACACTGGCCTCGCTGACGCCCGCGCGTCCGCCCAGCTCGGTAATCGTCAAGTTAATCGTCTCACGGGGCGAATTCACAATGAAGTGCGCCACCTTGCGGGCCGATCCCTTCAATTGGGGCAACGCGTCGGAAATTACTGCCAGCGTACCCCGTTCGGCAACGATTTGGTTGTCCATGGGCAAACCTTGTGAGGCAATGAAACTCATTTTCATAAGTCTACCATTTGTGAAAATGATTGTCAATAGGTCTTTTTTGATGCGCCCGGCGGAGACATTGCGCGTGAACTGAAAATCAGTTAGCATCAAACGGGTGGAATTGATGTCGCGCGATGGTGATTGCGTATGGATCGTTCTCTTGTGACTTAACTTTGTTGCCTTGACGCGCTTGTCAAGTGTCAGGAATGGAGTCAATTCTCCGTGAACGGAACTAATTTGCCGAACAGCTTTCAGCTGCGCGCATATGGCGTCGAGGATATTCCCGCCCTCGTCGCCATGCACAATCGCACCTTTCTGGACGAGCCAACAACCGTGGCCCAGCACGAGCATTGGGAGCAGACCTACCCTCCGGGCAACCCGCGGGTGCGCAAGGTGGCGGCGTTGAACAATGGTCGAATCGTGGGCTACGGCGAGTGTCAGTATCCGTTCTGGACGAACGAACCGGATTTCTACAATCTATTCGTCATCGTCGATCCGGATTGGCAACACCGCGGCATTGGCTGGGCCCTGCTGCGGTCTGTGGCGCCCTATGCCCAGGCGCAAGGCGTCACCAAGCTGCGGACCAGCTGCCGGGAAGATTTTGCGAACGCCATCCATTTTCTGGAGCAGGCCGGCTTTGTCCAGATCGGCATCCGCTTTGAGTCCGCCCTGGATGTCCAGACCTTCGACGAGACACGCTTCGCGGAGATCCTCCGGCGGGCAAGGGAAGCCGGCTATGAGGTTGTCACGTTGGAAGAGGCGCGCTGGGCGGATCCAGAGGCGGACCGGCAGCTGTATGAAGTCTTTGCCGCCACGGTGGTGGACGTGCCGTTCCCGGGCGACGAACGGGCCAAGCCCGAGTATGAGACCTTTCGGGCCATGGTGCTGGATGCGCCCAACACGCCGGCCGACGGCATCTTCATTGCGCGCCGCGGGGACGAGATGGCCGGCATGACGACGCTGGAGCTGTTGCCCAACGGCGTGGCGTTCACGGGCATGACCGGCGTGATGGCCGCGCATCGCGGGCGGGGCGTCGCTACCCTGGGGAAGCTGGCGTCGTTGCGCTATCTCAAGGCC
>CAYZLP010001257.1:0-1521 GCA_964478635.1 uncultured Caldilineaceae bacterium | reverse complement strand
GGCTTCTCCGCCACAGCGATGACGCTGGTGCCGAAGGGCAGGCTGAAGCGCTGCAGCATCTCGGCCTCCACCCAACCGATGGCGTGGAGCACGGAATTGACCGGTTCAGGAATCGGCTCCATCTCCACCTGATAGACCTCCTCGTCTTCGGTCAGATGGGGGCTCTCCAGATCGGGGTTGTAGGGCCGCAGGAAGCGAATGCCGGCGATGGCCGGGAAGAGAAAGAAGTTGTTGTAGCTGATGCGCTGCACGTTGAAGCCGCTGAGCGCCAGCTTCTGGCGCAGTTCAGGCACGGTATAGCGCCGCTCGTGTTCGTTGATCTCGTCGTTGTAGCTCCACAGCCACATGAAGGCGGGCACGGTGACGATCAGCTTGCCCCCCGCTTTGAGCACACGCAGGCATTCCTCGAAGACGCCGAACTCGTCGGCAATATGCTCCACCGTGTCCAGCAAGGCCACGATGTCGAACTCGCTATCGGGAAAGGGCAGTTGATTGCCCGCCCCCTGGAGCGCCTCCAGCCCCCGCTGCTGGGCCACGGCGAGGGGACGCGGGTTGTAGTCCAGATCGACCACCTCACCGTAGTGGGCCAGATGGTGGGCCATGTTGCCGGCGCCGCCGCCGATATCGAGCACTTTGCGGCGCTCCCCTGGGGATGAAGGCGGCAGGACGGCATCCAGGTATTTCAAAATTGCCCGAGTACGGCCGGCAAACCAGGCGTGCTTGTCTTCTTCGAGTACGGTCAGGACGGGTGTAGCCATCAAAGAACCTCTGATTCAGCGCGGTAAAGGATAGAACGCGGATCTGGCGGATTGGGCGATTCTGGCGGATTGCTGAGATCGGTCGCCTTCGACAGCCTCAGGCTACGGCATAAGAGCCTCAGGCTGCGGCATAAGAGCTCAGGGCGGTTCAGGCTGCGGTACGACAGGCTCAGGCTGCGCAGGCGGACCGATTTGCGTTCTATGTCAGTTGTTTCGTCACCAGGGCTTCGTTGCCCAGGACGTCGGTAATGCGGACCGCTACAGTGGTAGCGCCGGGCGGGGCATCCAGACCATAGCTGCCGGCGACCTGGGTGCGTTTGCCCTGCGGCGCATCCGCCAGGATCGGGCGGAAGGCCGCATCATCATAGGCCGGATCGATCTCCACCGCCTCCACCGCCTCACGCCAATCCGCCACGGGACCATGCCCCCGCTCGGCCAGCAATTTAGACACGGCGGGCGCGTGGACTTTGCCAATCACAACCTCTATTCTATCCCGATCCGGCCCAACGCGCTGAATTTGCAGATCAACGCGTGGCTTGCCTTCGTCCGGCGTCGTAGCGGCTGGCCCCGGTTCCCCCAGCGTATAGACGCCAAAATTCGCGTCCGGTTCCACCTGCAACCGCCGCCGCATGGTCTGGATCGCGCCGTAATTTTCATCGCAGGCCAGCCAGCGCCGCCCCATCTGCTGGGCGACCAGGGGCGTCGTGCCCGAACCGGCGAAGGCCTCCAGCACCCAGTCACCCGGGGCGGTCGACGCGCCGAC
>CAYZLP010001256.1:0-1524 GCA_964478635.1 uncultured Caldilineaceae bacterium | reverse complement strand
CAGACTTCTGGATCACCTGCACAACCCCATGGCAAGGTCACGTCACGCGTTGGCCAATCAGCATGAGGCGCGTATTACCCTGCCGTGTAAACAGAATCGTCGCCGCGCGCCCTCCCGGCTGCAGGCGCAGGCGCGGGCGCAGGCTCTCCGGCTCCACGGGAAAGCCCCGCTTTTTGAGTTCGACTTGACCAATATTTTCCTGTTTCAGGATACGGTTGAGCGCCTTTAGGCTATAGGGCCGAATCTGTTCAACGAAAAAGCTCTGCACGAGGGGGTGCGTGCCGGATTTCTCGCTGACGAGATAGGCAATTTGGTCATCAAAAAGATGGGCATCCAGTTCTGCAGACAGTTCGGCCAGGGCGCCCGCCCGAATCAAGGCCGGGTGGGGCTCGTGGAGCGTCATGCCGGGAGACAAGGGGCCAATGGGTGGGGTCTCGCCCCGCGACGGCCGAGTATACCACCGGTCGTCCTCGTAAATGGATGCCCAGCGCCGGTAGGTTGCCGCCCGATCGAACCAGAGAATCGCTTCCTTGCAGGTTCCCTCGTGCCCCACGAACTCGACGCCGCAGGCCGGTGGTATTTCCCGATCGTCGACCCCGGGCATGACCTTGGCGCCCAGAACCGGGATCCGCTCCTGCAGGGCCAGCAGTTCGCGAATGGGCGGCTGGATCTGATCCAGGCGATAGCGCCGCCGACCGTCTACCCGGCGCGCGGGATCGGCAAAGGCCCCGGCCGCGTCGGCCAGGGAGCCTTCCCGAAGGTCCGCGGTCCAGTCGGCCAGGCGGAAGTCAATGCGGTGGGCCAGGCCACACGCTTCGGCATTTGCCCGGGCCAGGCGCAGGCGCACCGGGTCGATCTCGTAGGCAATGACCGGCCGGCGCCGGGCCAGGGCCAGCGTATCGCCGCCGATGCCGCAGCCCAAATCGAGAATGGGGCCCGGTGGCGCATGGCGATCCAGCCAGGTGGCATGGTGCTCGGCCACCACGGCAGCGGTAGCCTGTTCTAAGGCCTCACGCGTGAAAAATAGGCGGTGCGCTTCCGGAAACTTGGCCTCTGCCCGGCGGCGTAGCCGCGCCAGAGCGAGGAGCGCGGCTGCCTCTTCCGGGCGGAACTCGCGCCGCAACTCACTTATGACGGCCAGCGTCTGTTGATCACCGAGATCGCGAGTTTCCAGGTCTGCTAGAACCGCAGCGGCCGACGCAGAGCAGAGAAAATCGAGGATAGCAAGATTGATGGCCGATTCTTCCATGCGTGTCATTATACATCTTTTGGTTTCAATCCAGTCTGGACAAAATAGAACGCGGATTGAGCGGATTTACCGAATCTGCGCGGATCTTCATCGAGACCGATCAGCGGAAATCCGCCTAATCCGCTCAATCCGCGTTCTATTTGGGTAGGCGAAATAGGCGAACCGTCGCTTGACGATTCTGGGGATTGTCGCTATGATGGCACAGTCTATTTGTGCGAAGATGCACAGATCGTATGTCTCCCAACGGTCGGACAAATCTTCACATCGCCACGTGT
>CAYZLP010001255.1:0-1526 GCA_964478635.1 uncultured Caldilineaceae bacterium | reverse complement strand
TTCTTCCTAGTGTAGTTCGGAGTGGCTATTCCGACGGAGACCCGTCGTCACTACCGCCGGCAACAACGGATGAGTAGTCCTGTCGGCATGCCCCAGTCGATAATGATGGCGAATTGATGCTCTCGCTAAATTGATGATGGTGATGACGGTGATCCCGCAGCCGCTGCCGGCGTCATGGCGCTGAGACGGCGAAGGCGGCGCGGCACGCCGATAACAAGGGCCGCAAGGACGACGGCAATCATGGCCAGCGCACTGTAGGCAACTAGCGGCGTGTCCCAGTGCTTCACGGCAATACCCGCAAAAGCCCAAACGAGCACGCCCACGTAGGCGATGTCACCCCGCAGCACGCCAAACGCGGCGCCGACCAGACCAGCCACAACCAACATGATGACAGCCCAGAGTTCAGGCGCAATTCCCCATCCGCTCCAGTTGAGATAATCGAGCAGCGACGTGGCGTTGGCAATGGTGGCAACTGTGATCCAGCCAAGATAGAGACTGAACGGAAAGTGCAGCAGCCAATATTCCACCTTGCTCGCGGGATGGAAGCCCGAGCCAATGCGCACATAGATTGCGATCAGCGTGAGCAGCAAGCCGATCATCATGACCAGGGTCCAGGCAAAGAACTCATAGTGCCAGAGAAAGATCCAGGCAATGTTGAAGAGCGAACTCAGGACAAAGAGATAGCCAATACTACGCTGAATGGGATTGGTCGCCTGGGCCGGCAGCGCCTGATAGACGGCATAACCGATGAGCGTCACGTAGATGAGGCCCCAGATCGAGAAGACGTAGCCCGCCGGCACAAAAAAGACCTCGAATCGATCAGAGATGTCGCCCGTAGCCTGGCCGTTGATGGGCAAAGCGTTGGCCAGACCGTTGACCGTGATCACGGCGGCCAGCGAGATGATGACGAGAATCTGCCGCACGATGTCGCCTCCCGTACGTGCGCTTCGATCTGCCAGTGGTTGATAAGAAACGGATTGCGTTGTCATGAATGATACCTCTCGAAAAAATATGCTGCAGTCGCTGCTTGCAATGCTTTTGCACAACTTTTATCCATAGTTTACTCATTTCAAGGCGGTTATTCGGTGAGAATACTCCGATTACCCCAATCAAGAAGCCTTCAGGATGAAGCCGGAAGCGACCGATTGCGTGAAGATTCTGCACGAGCGCGAACGGACTGCACGTAAAAAAAAACCGACCCCAGGCGGCAAGCAGCTGCACACCTGGGGCCAGGCCGAAATCTATGGATATATTAAGCGAAATGAAGTTCCTGCCTATGCGGAGGCAGCGACAGTCTCTTCCTGCTTAACCAGTTCCACTTCAATGTTAATGGCGACTTCCTCACCGACGAGCACGCCGCCGGTTTCAAGTGCCTGGTTCCAGTTCAGGCCCCAGTCCTTGCGATTAAGTTTGCCGTTGGCGGTGAAGCCGGCGCTGGTCGTGCCCCACGGGCTCTTGGCCATGCCCTGATACTCGACATCCAGGGTCAACGGCTTGGTGACGTCACGAATCGTCAGGTTGCCGTG
>CAYZLP010001254.1:0-1527 GCA_964478635.1 uncultured Caldilineaceae bacterium | reverse complement strand
ATTCTCCAGCCATCGCAAATATGCGATCATGCCGCCATGCAACAGCTGTTACCCATCCTCGCCTCCCTTCTCTATCTCCTGACCGCCCTGCTTGCGGCCCTGAGGCTGTTTCGTCCCGATACAGGTGAGAAAATCAGTCGCGGAATGGTCCTCGCAACAGGAGTCGGCGCGGCATCGCTGCATGCCCTGGCGCTCTATTTCAGCCTGCACACGGACCAGGGCATCAACCTGGCCTTCTTCCACGCGGTCAGCCTCGCAGGCTGGACCATCGCGCTCGTCACGCTGGTCTCGGCATTCAGCAAGCCGGTGGAAAACCTCGCGATCTTCATCTTCCCCTTTATCGCAGCCGCGGTGCTGGTCGCAGCATTTTCCGAATCGAAAATGCTGTTCAGAACCGGGGCCAGCTGGCAGCTTGGCCTGCATGTGCTGACGTCCCTGCTGGCCTGGAGCATGTTCGCGATCGCCAGCGTGCAGGCACTGCTGCTCTGGGTACAGGACAGGCACCTGCACAACCGTCAGCCAGGGGGATTCATCCGAGCCCTGCCGCCGCTGCAGACCATGGAGAGCCTGCTCTTCGAATTCATCGCCATCGGACTGCTGCTGCTGACAGGTTCACTCGTGACAGGCTTCCTCTTTCTCGAGGACATGTTCGCCCAGCACCTCGTGCACAAGACGGTGCTCTCCCTGGTTGCCTGGGTCATCTTTGCGATCCTGCTGTGGGGACGCTACCGCTTCGGGTGGCGTGGCAGGAAGGCGCTGCAATGGACGATCGGCGGCTTCATCGTGCTGCTGCTCGCCTACTTCGGCTCCAAGGCAGTCCTCGAACTGATCCTGCAGCGCCCCGTCTGACGCTGGCTTACTGGATCTTCAGGCCTGACTCCATCGAGTAGCGCACGATCGCCTCGCCGACACCGGCACCGAAGCGGCGCAGCAGGCGGTCCAGGGCAGTCTGCTCGTAGGTGTAGTTCACCCGCTTCTCAGCCTTGACGAGCTCCTCGGCCACATACTGGCTGTCACCAAAGCCGTCGATCAGCCCGAGCTCTTTCGCGCTCGTGCCGCTCCAGAAGAGGCCGCTGAAGATATCCGCGTTCTCGACGAGTCTCTCACCCCTGCCCTGCCTGACGGCCTCGATGAACTGGGCATGCACCTCGGCCAGCATGGTTTCGGCGTGCGCCCTGTCGGCCTCCGTCAATGGCAGGAAGGGATCGAGTGCGGTCTTTCTGTCACCGGCTGTCAGTATGCGACGCTCAATGCCGAGTTTCTCGATCGTGTCGACGAAACCGAATTCGCCCATGCGCACACCGATGGAGCCGACGATACTCGACTCGTTGGCGTAGATCTCGTCGGCCGCTGCCGCGACGAAGTAGGCACCGGAAGCGCCGACATCCCCGATCACGGCATAGACAGGAATATCGGCATGCTCCTTGCGCATGTCGCGGACCGCAGACCAGATGCGTGCCGACTGGACGGGGCTGCCGCCGGGGCTGTTGATCTCGAGGATGATGCCCTTGACCTTGTCGTTCTTGT
>CAYZLP010001253.1:0-1529 GCA_964478635.1 uncultured Caldilineaceae bacterium | reverse complement strand
AGAATGTCGTAGCTCTCCCAGCCGCTGCTGGCCGCCATGGCATAGATGGCGCCCCCCACCACATAGTCATCCTGGCGCATGGCTTCATCATACCAGGCGAGCTGTTCGATGTAGGCACCGGGTCCCCACATTCCGTAGCCGTTTTCCGCCCAATAGCTCTGGAAATCTTGCCAGCCACGGGCGTCGGGCGGTCCGGGTCGGTCGGCTACGAGACCGTCAACGCCCAGCTCGGTGAAGATCAGTGGGACGGCCAGGCCGGCCGGTTTGAGAAACTGGTTATAGACTTTGCGATAGCGCAGGGTCAACCAACCTTCGTCGCTGGGCGAGACGCCCGGGTAGCGGCCCTGATCGGCTCGGGTACTGTGATAGTAGATGGTGGGCGCTGAATATTCGTGAAGGCCCAACCAGCCGTTATATTGTTGGGCCGCTTGCACCGCGGGCAGGAAATGGGGCCAAAGCTCGAGGGGAGGCTGGCCCGTTCCGAAATTGCCCACCACGCTGCGCAGACCCCGGTCCCCCAACAGACGGGTTCGTTCCGCCTCGAAATCGGCCAAGCGCTGCATCTCTTCAGCGTTGGACGCAACCGGTTCGTTGTAGGCCTCCCAACCGTCGAACGTCTGGCGCCGCACTTCATCATCGGCAATGGGCAGGAGCGCCTCCACGAAGCGCTGGGCCTCCACGAGCGGATCGAAATTGGAGAGCTGTAGCTGGGGCAGATCGATCCGGCCGATGAGCGTGACGCCGGGCGCGGTCTCTTTGATCTGGCGGGCAAAGTTCCGGTCGAGTTCCAAAGTCTTGACGACGGTCGCGCCTTGGGATGCAAGCACTTCGAAGATCTGCGGGTGATTGCGCGCCACGAACAGCCCCAGCTTGCTGGGCGGGCCGGGCGGGAAGGGTGTGGCCACCGGCGTGGGCGTGGGCGGCGGCGGCTTGGGCGTCGGCGTCTCGGTCGCCTTGGGCGGCGTCGGCGTCAACGTCGGCTCCGGCGCGAGTGCCACCGCCTCCCCATCCAGACCGTTGCGCACCAGAGGCATGTAGACCTGGCTTTGGGCGGCGCCGGGCCGCGTCAGCGGTGGTGTCGTCAGGGGCGACGTCGCCGGGGTTTGGAGGGGTGATTCAGCCCGGTTGCCCCGACCGCATGCCGCCAGAGCCAGGGTCGTCGCGCCCGTTGCGGCCCGACGCAAAAAGCGGCGCCGGCTCCATGCTGGAGTCGGCTCCCTGTTGTCTTCACTACTATCTTCAGCCGGATTCTGTCGCGGCAGTTCGTTTTCTGTCATGTGGATATCGTATCATCCGGTCATGGGTTCATCAAGTAGGGCCAAGTCCACTGTAGACGGAAAAAGCGCCCTGCCTGGTTCCCTTTTGGTTCACCGTCGCCGCTGCGGCGGAGAAGTCGAAATACCCGCGCTCCCCGCGGATCGCGGCGACGACACCTGCATTCCGGCACTTCAGGTGCTGGTGCGGGCGCTCGCCCGGCAGTCCGATATCGCTGTGTCAGTGGTGGCGTTTCAGTATCCCTTCCGTCGTGG
>CAYZLP010001252.1:0-1529 GCA_964478635.1 uncultured Caldilineaceae bacterium | reverse complement strand
TGAATGGCCACGGAGAAGCCCAAACGCACGTACATGCCCGACGAGTAATGCTTCACCGGCGTATTGATGAAGTCGCCCAACTCGGCAAAGCTGACGATGCTTTCGATCTGTTCATCGATCTCTTCCCGGCCCATGCCGTAGATGGAGCCGTTGAGATAGATATTCTCGGTACCGGTCAATTCGGGATGGAAGCCTGCGCCCAGTTCCAGCAGGGAGGCGACTTTACCCCGGACGGTGATGGCGCCCGTCGTGGGCGTCAGGATGCCGGTAATCAGCTTCAGCAACGTGCTCTTGCCCGATCCGTTGGGCCCCAGGACACCAATCGCGTCGCCGCTGCGGACGTCGAAGGTAATGTCGCGCAGGGGCCAGAAATACGCGCTGGGGTCGCGCTGCCCGCGGCTCAGGTGAATAAAGACATCGCGCCAGGAACGCTGGGCATCCTGCATGCGAAAGCGTTTGGATACGTTATGCAGTTGGACCAGCGGCTGCCGAGCCGCGACTTCCTCACCACTCATAGATTCGTGAGCCATCGAAACCGAGTTTCAGCAATTCCCGGCCTGTCATTCCGAGCGGGTTCACGCTGTCAAGCCCACTCTGGCGAAATGCTAGCGAGGAATCTCTTCTTACGTCAAATCGTGATTTTTTGGCAATTTTCACTGCAGTCATCCCGGGTATTCTACCACCAACCCGGGCGCCAAGCCATTGATCGATGGAATGGGGTAGGAAATTGAACGCTTTAAGAAGTCGGACTTTTTCCAAAAGTCCGACTTCTGAGGCGATTGCGCAACGCGCAACGCGTGCCGGAGCGGGTTTACTCCGGCACGCGTCTGGACACTCAAGCGGCGACCGCGAGTTCAGTCGGACATTCTCAGTCGGACATTATCGATGACCGGAGAAGTCACGCTGATGGCGGTGACCTACGCAACACATATTCCCGAAGCGCCTCCGGTTTAGTTGCGCAGTAAGGGCAGAAAGACCGAACCGATGGGAAAGACGGCCGGGATGCCCGACAGATTCAGCGTCGATGATCGGGTGTTATCATCCGTGTTTGTTTCATCCACGGAACCGTCGGGGTTGACCACGGCCGTGACGGCGATGGAGTTAGGCGGCCCATCGTTCCAGGGCACTTCGATGGTAATGCGGGTCATATAGCGCTCGCCACAGCCGCGGACCCGGGCCATGCCTGAGCCGATCACGTCATTGGCCGCCGGCGATCCCGCGTAGAGACGGACGGGCACGGCCGCCGGATAGAGATTGTGGCCGGCGTTGGCCACCTGTACGCCCACGACGACCAGGGCGCGATCGCCCAGCACAAAGAAGGGCGATTCGATGGACAGGGCCAGGGGCGAGAAGTCGAGTTCGTCGGCCACGCCGGCGGCGTAATCCCGGTAGTTGGCGCCGATAGGCGAAATCTGATAGCCCCGGTCGGGATCGAAGAGATAGCCGTTGAACTCGCCTGGGCGGTCATTAGAGTACTTGCCGCTGGTGCTGTACCACGAAAGATATTGCACCAGGCGATTGTTGTCCGG
>CAYZLP010001251.1:0-1533 GCA_964478635.1 uncultured Caldilineaceae bacterium | reverse complement strand
ACCGTCTGGTCGAACTAGGCATCGTGGCCGCGGCCGGTCACAGCTCGGCAAAAGAAGCGGAGTTCCTCCCGGTCATGCAAGCGGGGTTGCACCACGTCATCCACATCTGGAGCGCCCAATCGACGACCGTGCGCGAAGGGCCGTGGCGCAAGCCCGGCCTGCTGGAGATCTCGCTGACCTATGACAACCTGACCGTCGAGATGATCGCCGACAACAAGCACCTGCCGCCCACGTTGATGAAGCTGGCCTACAAATGCATCGGTCCCGACCGTCTCTGTCTGATTTCCGACGCGACCAGCGGCGCCGGCCTGCCGGAGGGCGCGCGTTTTCGCATGGGCGAACTGGAATACGAGGTTCACGACGGCGTGGGCATGCTCTTTGACCGGACGGCCTTTGCCGGCAGCACGACGCTGGTCAGCGACATGGTGCCCATCGTCGTGAGCGAAGCGGGCGTGCCCTTGGCCGAAGCGGTGCGCATGGCTTCGCTGACGCCCGCGCGCGTCATCGGCGTGGCCGACCGCAAGGGCAGCATTGCACCGGGCAAGGACGCCGATCTCGCCATCTTCGATTCCGACTTCAGCGCCTGGGCCGTCATGATCGGTGGCCAGTGGGTACGGGGTCCGGGGTGAATTCGGCGAGGTAAAAATAGTGTTGCCCTTCTCCATCTTTTGAAGCTATAGTGGTACAGCCGCCAACCGTAAGGAGTGCTATCATGCCGCAAACGCCAATCTACGAAACGCAAATCGATCAGTTGCCGGTAAGCGTCTATCAGACCAACCAGGCCATGGGCGAAGCCGCGGCCCTGGAAGCCGCCGCCGTCATCAAGCGCGCCATCGAGACCAAAGGCTCGGCCAGCATCATCGTGGCGACCGGCAATTCCCAGTTGACCTTTCTCCAGACCCTGCGCAGCCTGCCGGATATCGATTGGTCCAAGGTGGTCATCTTTCACATGGATGAATATATCGGAATCCCGGCTGACCATCCGGCCAGCTTTCCGGTCTTCCTGCAGCGTCACCTGCTTGACTACATCACGCCCGCGGCCTTCTATCCGGTGGCGGCCGAGCCCGGCAACCTGGAAGCAGACTGCGCCGCATACGCCAGGCTCCTGCGCGAAAACCCGGTAGACCTGTGCGCCATGGGCATCGGTGAAAACGGCCACATCGCGTTCAACGATCCGCCCTTCGCCGAGTTTGACGATCCGGTCTGGGTCAAGGTCGTGCGGCTGGATGAAGTCTCCCGGCGCCAGCAGGTGGGCGAGGGACACTTCGGCGGCCTGGACGAGGTGCCGACCCACGCCATCACCCTTACGATTCCTGCGCTCCTGGCGGCCGGCAAAGCCCTCTGCATCGTGCCCGAGAGCCGCAAGGCATCCGCAGTAAAACAGGCGCTGCACGGACCGATCAGCGAAGCGTGCCCGGCCTCCATCCTGCGCGAAAAGCCGAACGTCCAACTTTATCTTGATGCAGAGGCAGCAGCCAACCTGCTTGCTTGACCGACTGAACCGCGCTTCGTCCGTAGGGCAGAGGATTTTTA
>CAYZLP010001250.1:0-1535 GCA_964478635.1 uncultured Caldilineaceae bacterium | reverse complement strand
CTGAGGTCCGGACGGTCTCCGGGTTCCGGGTCATGACGTCGGTCACGGTGTGGTCGGGTTCGGCATGGTGATCACGGTCGTGCCTTGTGTGTGTCCTGACCCGACGTGGCTGACCGCGGCGATGCCGTCATCGAGGGGGAGGGTGCGGTCGATGACTGGGGTCAGGCGCCCGGTTGTTGCGAGCTCTGCGAGGGCGGTGAGGTCGTCGGTGTTCTGTGTCGAGACGAACCCGCGTCCTTGCTGCTTGACGAACACCGAGACGATGGCGGCCTGAAGGGGCCGCGCCAAGCCGCCGAACCATCCGTGGGGGGCACCGGCTCCGTTGGGGATCAGGACTCCGTCGGCAGCCAGCGCGCGTCTGGTCGCTGTCAGGGAGTGGTTGCCCACGTTGTCCATGATCAGGTCGTACTCGTGGCCTTCCCGGGTGTAATCGCGCGGGTGTAGTCGATGACGTGGTCGGCGCCGATTGACCGGACCATGTCGGTGTTGCGTGTACTGCACACACCGGTGACCGTCGCTCCCAGCGACGCGGCGACCTGCACGGCGAACGTGCCGACCCCCCCGGAGGCACCGGTGATCAGTACCTTCTGACCCGCCTGGACCTTTCCCCGGTCGCGCAGCGCCTGCAGGGCTGTGGTCGCTGACACGCCGATCGCTGCGGCGTGCTCGAAGGTGAGACTTGGGGGCTTGGCTACCAGTGCGTCTGCCTTCGCGAGGGCGTACTCGGCGAAGGCGCCCTTGGCGCTGCCGAACACCTCGTCCCCGGGCCGCAGGCCGACCACGTCGTCTCCGACGGTCTCAACGGTGCCTGCGATGTCTGTTCCCACGACTCCGTTCGGGGCGCGCATCGACCGGAAGATCGGACGCATCGCCTTCGGCACGCCCCGAATCCCGTAGACATCACCGACGTGGATCGACGCCGCGCGGACACGAACCAGCACGGCGTTCTTCTCAACTCGAGGCGTGTCGAGCTCCCGCAGGTCAAGCACTTCGGCGGGCGATCCGAACCCGAGCTGGACGATTCCCTTCACACTGCTCCCCTTCGCCAGTCGCTGATCGCTGTCCGGACCGTAGCCCGTACGAGGTTGGCGGACACCCAGTTGCCCCGTCCCGTCCACGACCGCCGCAGCCTGGGTCGTGCCGCGGGATACCTCCTGCTCGACTCCGGTCCAGCAGATGAGGCCGTCACCGAGGTCGCGACTCGGCTGACCAACGACTGCTCGGCCGCCTCGCCGGCAATGCCTACGCGGTCGGCGGTCGTGACCGACAATGCTGCTTTCTCCCTGTGGGACCTTCCCGCGCAAGAGGTTGACCTCGGGGATGACGTCGCAGGCTGGTCCAACCTCCCGATCCAACGGGTCGACGAGCCGTTGAGGGTCGACAAGCCAGGGCCTAGATCATCGCTCAGCGCGGCTCGCTGGCCGCCGACGAGATCCTCAACCTGATCACGACCGTCGAGCACGACTGGCAACTCAAGATCGCCTCGATGACTCCCTTCTACGACGTTGGGCAGTTTCGGCCTCGGAAGGACCAAG
>CAYZLP010001249.1:0-1537 GCA_964478635.1 uncultured Caldilineaceae bacterium | reverse complement strand
ACTTGCAGCCGGCGGCCGCTGAAACGGAGGCCATGCTCCATTTTCTGCTTGCGACCGTGCTGGAGCGGGGTGACGACCGGGATCTGGCCGCCGCCATTGCCGAATACAGCCGGGTCATCCCGCTGCGGCCCGAGTGGGTCAACGCCCGCTATAACCGGGGCGGCGCGTACCTGCAACGCTACTATGACGGCGGAGAGCCGGATCTGCTCGACGCTGCCATTGCCGATTTCGGCTCGGTTCTGGCAGACGCGCCCGCATTCGCCGATGCCTTTCTAAACCGGGGGATCGCCTACTATGAGCGCAACCGGCCCGGCGATCTGGAACTGGCCTACCGCGACATGACCGACGCACTGGCGAGATCCCCAAATGCCTATCGCGTCTACTACAATCGGGGCTTGCTCAATATCAGGCGGGACGATCCCCAATGGCGCACGGATCTGGAGCGAGCGCTGCAGCGCAACCCCGACCACGCGCCATCCCACAGTGCGCTCTGCTGGGGTTACGTACTGGAAGGCGAGGCCCGACAAGCGCTGGAGCACTGCGATCGCGCCCTGGAACTCGATCCCGACAGCAAGGTGATGGACTCGATGGGCATCGCCTATGCGTTGCTGGGTCGCACTGATGATGCAACAGAAGAACTGACCGCCTACCTGGACTGGCTGCGAACCCTGCCCCGGACCGCCTTTGCCCGCTACAACGGCCCGGCGGTCGAAGGTTGGATCGAAGCGCTAGAAGCCGGTGAGATGCCCTTCGATCAGGCCACGATGGATCGCCTGCGCGGGTGATCGCGTTGTCGACGTTTGAATCACGCTTCGTCGTGATTGCCGCGTAGAGACGTTGCCCACGTTCGAAGCATGCTTCGTCGTGATTGCCGCGTAGAGACGTTGCATTGCAACGTCTCTACAGGATGAGGCGCCAGGCCCAGAAGGTCAGCATGCCCAATACGATGGTCAAGAGTAGGTTGTCCTTGCGCCAGGCCACGAATGCGGCGACGATGGCCGCCCCCAAATATGCATTCGTGTAATCAAGCAGGAGCCGGCCGCCCGGCATGAGCACGGCCGGGACAATGATCGCCGTCAGCACGGCGGGCGGCATAAATTTCATGGCCTCAAGCAGCCAGGGAGGCAGATCCCTGCGCCCCACCAGGGCCAGGACCGGGTAACGTACGCCGAAGGTCACCATGACCATTCCCGCAATCATCCAGAACTCTCGTAGCGTCACGCTCTCCCCTCCTGCCGCTGGAGCAGGGCGCCCGTACCGACACCGGCAAGAGTAGCCCCGATGAGCCCCAATTGATTCGGAAGTCCGTGCAGGAGGACGGCCGCACCTGCCGCCGCTACCACGCAGGCGAACACCGGTCGGCTGCGCAACATGGGCACGAGCATGCCGATGAACGTGACCGGCAGGGCAAACTCCAGCCCCCAAGATTCCGGATTGGGAATGGCCTGGCCCGCGCGAATCCCGATATAGGTGCAGAATTGCCAGTTTCCATACATGAAAAGGGCCGAGCCAAGGTAGAACCAGTGTTTGAAGGGCG
>CAYZLP010001248.1:0-1537 GCA_964478635.1 uncultured Caldilineaceae bacterium | reverse complement strand
CGCGTGGTCAGCGAACTGAGCGAACCGGGCATCGTCGCCCACGGCGTGGCCCTGGACGGCGATGACGGGCCCCGGGGCTATTTGCTGCCCGAGGATGCGCAGGTCGACGATTCCGACTCATTCCTGAGCATGCAGACTTTCCGGGCCTGGCTGGATCGCTTGCCCTGCCGGCATCTGCTCCTCATTCTGGACTGTTGCTTCGCCGGTGCGTTTCGTTGGTCGGGCACGCGTGACACGCGCCGGATGCGGGATACGCTGCCCGCCGAGCGCTATCACCACTACCTGACCAGCCGATCGTGGCAGGTCGTCACCTCGGCCGCCCACAACGAACGGGCCTACGACCAACTGGTCTATCACAACATTCTCGGTCAGCGGGGCGAAACGCTCTATGACGGCAAGCCCCACTCGCCCTTTGCCCTGGCCCTCTTCGAAGGGCTGGCAGGGGGCGCCGATCTCTGGCCGCGGGGGCAGGGCGACGGCGTCATCACAGTGGGCGAGTTGCAGGTTCACCTGAGCCAACAGGTTGCCAACGTCACCCATAACGCGCAGACGCCCCAGCTTTGGCCCCTGCCCCAACACGACCGGGGGGAATTTCTCTTTCTCACGCCGGGACGCATTCCGTCCTTGCCGGCCGCCAAGCCCCTGGACGCCGAAAACAGTCCGTGGCGCGGTCTGCAGCCCTACCGCGCCGCCGACGCCGAGATCTTCTGCGGACGGGACGCTCTGGCCGCAAGGCTGACGCAGCTTGTGGTGGAGCATGCCAGCCCGCTCGTTGTGGTCGTCGGCGGTTCGGGAACGGGCAAGAGCAGTCTGGTTCAAGCCGGCCTCATTCCCCGGCTCCACCAGATGCATACGCCTGAGGGCATGGCCATTTGGCGCGTGCTCGCCACGGTGCGGCCCGGCAGCGAACCGGTGCGCACCATGGTAAAACAGGTTCGGGGTGCACTGGCGGAAGCAGAAACTCCGCCGGAAGAGGAGGGCGAAGCATGTCACTGGTGTGCAGACCGCATTCAAGTCTGGCTGGAAGAGCATCCCGAACGACGCATGCTGCTGGTAATCGATCAGTTCGAAGAGATCGTCACCTTCTGCCGGGATGAGGCAGAGCGCAAGCGCTTCCTGACCTTGCTCGGGTGGCTACTGGCGCAGCAATTTGCCCGGCTCCAGATCATCATTACCCTGCGGTCGGATTTCGAGCCCCACTTCCGGGACCTCCCCTTCTCCGATCTGTGGCGTCAAGGCCGCTTCGTCGTCCGCTCCCTCAGCTCGGAGGAGCTACACGAAATCGTCGAAGGTCCGGCGGAAGTGCGGGAGATCTACTTCGAATCGGCCGGACTCGTGAGCAGCATCGTGGACGAGGTGGCCCAAACGCCCGGCGCGCTGCCCCTTCTCTCGTTTACACTACACGAGCTCTACCTGCGCTACCTAGAGCGCCAGGAGGCGGCCCGCCATCGGGACCAGATCATCGAGCGCTGCTTAACGGATGAAGATTATGTTGACTTGGGCGGGGTGGTCGGTGCGCTGGGCCGCCGGGCAAGCG
>CAYZLP010001247.1:0-1538 GCA_964478635.1 uncultured Caldilineaceae bacterium | reverse complement strand
ATTCACCTCGAGGCGGAACGCCAGCGCCTGCAGCGCTGGTTTCACGGCGTGCCGGCCGAACTCTTTCTCAACCCGCCGGCGGCGCTCCGCAGCTACTTTGCCGAAGAGCACCAGCGCTTGCGCCCGTGCACGGCCCACATGCTGGCAACCGGCTATGTGGTTCTCCGCACCGATCCCGTGGTCGATGACCTACTCGCCGAGGCCCGGACGTGGCTGGCGCGGCCGCCTGAGGTTGACGGGGCGACCTTGACCCAACGGCGCTACTTTGCCGCCGATCAGCTCGACAACGCACGGGACTTGAGCGCACGCGATCCGGCCGGTGCCCGCCTGTTGCTCGATCGTGCGGTGTACGACATGCTCGAGTATGTCTTCTGGGCCGAGCCCCGCATGCTGCCCCGACAGAAAGCGCTGCTGGCGACATTGACCGAGATGGCGCCCGAGACGGCAGCCCTTGCCCGACGCTATCTGCAAACGCGGGATGGTGCAGATGCCTTTACATTGGCCGACCAGATTGCCGACCGGACCCTCGACGTTCGCGGCTTTTTCGAATGGTCTTCGCCCCGGGAAGCGTTTCCTGCGGACGTAGCGTAACCGAACATTTTGAATCAGCAGCAACACACACCTGGATGAACTCATGGACGCAAAAATCGTAGTGCTTGCCGGCGATGGAATCGGCCCCGAAGTGACTGCCGAGGCCCGGAAAATCCTCGACGCGGTTGCGGATCGCTTTGCCCACTCCTTTGCCTATGACGATCAACTGATGGGCGGTTGCGCCATCGATGCGACGGGCACGAGCCTGCCGGATGAGACCGTGGTCGCCTGCCAGAACGCTGATGCGGTGCTCCTGGGCGCGGTCGGCGGCCCCAAGTGGGACAACCCCAATGCGCCGGATCGTCCCGAGCGCGGACTGCTGGCGCTGCGCAAGGCCCTGAATCTTTTCGCCAATCTGAGGCCGGTCAAGCTGCACCCGCAACTCATCAGCGCCAGCACCCTTAAGCCGGAAGTGCTGGAAGGCGTGGATCTGTTGGTGATCCGGGAGTTGACCGGCGGGCTCTATTTCGGCCCGCGCCAGGAAGCGGGCGACGCCGGCTTTGAAGCCTATGACACCATGCTCTACACCCGGCCGGAAATCGAGCGGGTGGTGCGGGTGGCTGCCGAGTCCGCCATGCTTCGCTCCAAGCGGCTGGCCAGTGTGGACAAGGCCAATGTGCTGGCCTCCGGGCGCCTCTGGCGACGGGTGGCCACGACCGTGTTGGCCGATTATCCCGAACTGACGGTGGAGCACGTGCTGGTCGATGCCATGGCCATGCACCTCATCCGCCGGCCGGCCGACTTCGACGTCATCGTGAGCGGCAACATGTTTGGCGATATCCTGACCGATGAAGCCTCCATGCTGGCCGGTTCCATGGGCATGCTACCATCAGCGAGTCTCGGCGATCTCCTCAATAGCCAGGACTTGCCCCTGGGTCTCTATGAACCTATACACGGCAGCGCGCCGGATATTGCCGGCCAAGGCATTGCCAATCCCCTTGCTATGA
>CAYZLP010001246.1:0-1541 GCA_964478635.1 uncultured Caldilineaceae bacterium | reverse complement strand
CACACAATCGTAACTTGTACCACGGTCGTACTTCCGGCATTCCTTGGCGCCGTGATTGCGCGCCTCTTCGATTCCTTCATCGAACGACTGCGCGCTTTTGCCCCCGGGCTCCCCGACGGCCGCACCGGCTCCAACATCCAGTACTCCATGGCCGACATCCTCCTGGCGGCCTTCGCGGTCTTCTTCACCCAGTCCCCCTCCTTCCTCGCCTTCCAAGTGGCCATGCAGCAGGCCCGCGGGCGCAACAATCTCCACTCCCTCTTCCAGGTCGAGCGCATCCCCACGGCCAACCACATCCGCAACCTCCTCGACCCGGTCCGACCGCAGGAACTCTTCGGCTTCTTTGACCTTCTGCTCGAGGGCTTTGAACAAACCGGCCTGCCCCAGACCATGCGGGCGGTGGAGAACACCCGGCTCATCGCCTTGGACGGCACCTGGTACTTCTCCTCCCAGTCCCAGAACATCCACTGTCCCAACTGCTCCTGCCTCCAGCACAAGAACGGCAAAACCACCCATTTCCACAGCGCCATCACCCCGGTCATCGTCAGCCCCGGTCACTCGCAGGTGATCTCCTTGCGCCCCGAGTTCATCGTCCCCCAGGACGGCCACGACAAGCAGGACTGCGAGATTGCCGCGGCCAAGCGCTGGCTCACGGCCAATGCCGCCCGTTACGCCACCGGCAACGACACCCTGCTGGGCGACGACATCTACGCCCATCAGCCCTTCTGCCGGCAGGCGATGCTCCACGGTTTCCACTTCCTCTTCACCTGCCTGCCCAGTTCCCATACCCATCTGGCTTCCTGGATCCAAGGCCTGGCCCAGACCGGCCAGTTGGCCACCTTGAAGCTGCGGGTCAAAGGCCAAGGCAACCGCTGGGAGCACCACCTGTATCGTTGGGCCAATGGCGTGCCCTTGGTCGACTCCGACGACGCCCTCAAGGTCAACTGGTGCGAACTGATCATTACCGACGGGGAGGGAGCAGAGCTTTACCACAACAGCTTCATCACCGACTGGCCCATCTCGGCGGACAACGTGGCCGGATTGGTGGCCGCCGGCCGGGCGCGCTGGAAGATCGAGAACGAGAACAACAACGTCCTCAAGAACCGGGGCTACCACCTGGAGCACAACTTTGGCCACGGCAAGCAGCATCTGAGTTCGTTGCTGATCGTCCTCAACCTGCTGGCGTTCACGCTGCACACGCTGCTGGAACTGGGCGATGAGAGCTACCGGCTGATCCGCGCCACGGTGAAGCGGCGCCAGCGGTTCTTCCAGCACTTGGAGGCATTGACCACCTACCTGTATTTCCCCAGTTGGGCGGCCTTGATGGATTTCATGATGCGGGGGCTCGAAATCGGCCCCTACGCCGTTCCAAAAGGCTGAGCAAAGCCGGCGGGAGTCAAACACGCCCAACGCGCGTGGGGGCTGCGCGTGTACCAAACCCGCCCTCCCGGCTTCGGCCGCCTTCGGCAAGAGCCGGAAATCCCCTCCAACCCCCTCACCCGGTCACGCACCGTTGCTCAGCCTCCCCTCCGCTCTTTCCC
>CAYZLP010001245.1:0-1543 GCA_964478635.1 uncultured Caldilineaceae bacterium | reverse complement strand
AGTACATTGCGGCATAAATGCTTCGACGGTGCTCAGCACCAGTACCTCGGCGGAAGTTCGTCACTCCTACCTCTGGTAGAAACTGTGGGTTCATTTCCGCCGGGATTTACTAGTAAGCTTGCGGTTAGGCAACAGATGGACGACGGTCCGCGCGTCGTCAATGCATATGAGAAGCCGGGGCGTCCCATGATGCCCCGGCTTTTTTTGTGAATAGGTCGGGGTGGCAACGGCCGCCGGCCCTAGCTTCCCGGCTTGCCGATAATCAGCCCATAAGACGTCGCCACGTAGCGGCCCAGTTGGAGCTTCAAGTGGGGATCGTGGCGATAGGGCGGACGATCGACGGCGCGATCGGCGGGGCCATCGCCTGCGTCAAAGTCGAGGTCGAGGGCGTAGCCTTGCCGACGCAGCTCGGTGGCCAGGCCTTCCAGATCACGACGGCGATAGATAACGGCGTCGCCTCGCCGCCGGGTGAAGAGATTGGAGGAGAGGTTGTACTCCGTGGTATGAACGGCCACACCGCCGGGCCGGAGCAGGAGGAGAGACGTCCTGACAAAATCCAGGCCGGCTTTGAGAGAACCGAGATGCTCCAATGCGCACGACGACCAGACGAAGTCGAATTCACCCAGGTCGTTGGGCAGGGCGCGCATGTCGACGAAGCGAAAGCTCACCCGTTCGCGGAAGCTCTCGTCCGGGCAGAGGCCCCGCTGATTGAGTAAATCGGGGGCTGCAGCGTGCTGGCCGGTCTCGACCCAGCCGTGCCGCGCTGCCTCCTCGGTGCCCAGATCGGTGGCCACTATCTCACACCCCTTGGCTGCAAAGAGCGCCGGCAGGGGCTCCTGGCCAACGGCAAAGCCCAGCCCGCTTCGACCCGCCTCGAGCATGCCCCGCTCAGCCAGTGCCTGGGCAATGAAGCACCATTCCCACACCTTTCGATGCAGGTGTAGCGGCCGTTCGCCCAGGGCCGTCGCCCATTGTTGGAAGGCCGGCGTTTCGAGTTGGGCCTGGGTACAGGGTGTGGAAATTAGCATTGCTTTGGTGAACGGAGCGCTCAATTCTGGCGAGAAGTTGCCCCAAGAACTTCGGCTGAGCTTGTCGAAGCCTGCGTTCGCTGCGCAGTTTTTTGTCTGTTGGGGGCACATTGTCACCAAGTTGGGCAAAATCGTCAAGCCCGGCACGTGCCGGGCAGCGATGCCCTTTCGCCTTCAGCCTGCCATTCCATGCCAACCAACGAAGATTCGCGCCGCTCCGCGAGATCTGCATCATCGGCGGTCCATTGCGCCCATGATTCGGGTTTGACACGGGATCCACGCCTTCGTATACTCATTCTATCCGATTTCGCATAGAACAAGCGCGAGGAGCAAGCTGGATCATGCCAGAAGACGCCAATGCATCCCAAGAATCCGTCGTTGCCGTCACCGAGCCAGGCCAGACAGAGGCCGGTGAGGGCATTGTCCTCACAACCCCGCTGCGCGCCGACAGCTCCCTTGCGACTGCGGTCGAAGCGTTCGACGAGTATATGGTGCGCAAGGGCTTTAGCGAAAAC
>CAYZLP010001244.1:0-1545 GCA_964478635.1 uncultured Caldilineaceae bacterium | reverse complement strand
AAATGGTAGCGAGGAATCTCGTCCTTCGCCAAAACGTGAACTACTGAAATTCACTGAAAGGTCAGGAATAAAATGTCGCATGAACTCTTGCTGGCGCCAATGCCGCGCCAGCTGTCCCAAACCGGCGGGCGCTTCACTCCACCTGCCGACGCGCTCATCGCGCTGCGCGGCCTCGATCCGCAGGCGCTCCTGTTTACCGCCGGGGCGCTCAAGCGAGAGTTGGCCGATGCTGGCGGTGTAGAGTGGAGCATCGTCGCCGGCGAAGCCGCACCGCTGGAACAGGTCGGTGTCGAATTGAGCATCGCCCCTGGCGTAACCCCGACACCGGAGGGCTACAGCCTGACCATTACCGCAGAGCGCATTATGGTCGTGGGAAGCGCAGCGAACGGGGTCTTCTACGGCGTGCAGACGCTCTGCCAACTCCTGCGAGAGTATGGCATGAATCTGCCCACGTTACGCTGCAGCGATTGGCCCGACTTCCCCAATCGAGGCGTCATGCTCGATGTGAGCCGGGACAAGGTGCCGACCCTGGAAACGGTCATGGAGCTGGTCGATCTGCTGGCCGGCTTCAAGATCAATCAGCTGCAACTCTATACAGAGCACACCTTCGCCTACCGCCGCCATCCTGCAGTCTGGGCCGACGCCTCACCCTTCACCGGCGAGGAGATTCTGGCCCTCGATGCATACTGCCGCGCGCGCTTCATCGAACTGGTGCCCAACCAGAACACGTTCGGCCATCTGCATCACTGGCTGGAACATCCGGCTTATCGCGATCTGGCCGAGACGCCCGACGGCGCCCAAACGCCCTGGGGCTTCTTCGATCCCCGACCCTTTTCGCTGGCGCCCGTCCTGCCCGAGAGCCTGGACCTGGTCCGGGATATGCTGGATGAACTATTGCCCCATTTTACAAGCCGTCAGGTAAATGTGGGTGGTGACGAAACGTACGACGTGGGGCAGGGTAAGAGCAAGGAACTGGCCGAACAGATTGGCAAGGAGCGGGTCTATCTCGATTTCATGCTCAAGATTCATCGGGAGGTGAGCGCGCGGGGCTATGCCATGCAGTTCTGGGGTGACATCATCATGGAGCATCCGGAACTCGTGCCCGAATTGCCCCGCGACGTGATCGCCATGGAGTGGGGCTATGAAGCCGACCACCCATTTGACGCGCACGGCGCACGCTTTGCCGCATCGGGCGTGCCCTTCTACGTTGTGCCCGGGGCGTCGGGGTGGAACTCCGTGGCCGGCCGTACGGACAATGCCCTGGAGAACCTGCGCAATGCCGCGACCAATGGGGCGGAACACGGCGCCATCGGCTACTTGATCACTGAATGGGGCGATCGGGGTCACTGGCAGCCCCTGCCCGTAGCCTACCCTGCCTTCCTTTATGGTGCCGCCCTGGCGTGGGCCCGGTCGGCCAACGTGGACCTGGATGTTGCGGCCGCACTCGACCGCTTCGTCTTTGCGGATGCCGCCGGTCTCTTGGGGCGGACCGTCTATGAGTTGGGCAACGCCTACGCCCAGACCAGCGTCAAAATCCACAATATG
>CAYZLP010001243.1:0-1546 GCA_964478635.1 uncultured Caldilineaceae bacterium | reverse complement strand
GACCGGATCCGTGCCTGGTTGCCCTGGCGGTGGGAATTGACGGCCAGTTGGGCCGTCTGGCTGGCCCTGCCGCTGCTCTACGCCTTGGGGCGTCGCCGGGTGCCGGATGAGTTCGCCGCCTCGAAGCCGACACTTACGCAACCGGGACAAGCGCCGGTCCGGACCTATGCCGCAACGCTGCCGGCGCCTGGGGCTACCCATCCGACGGGGCGCTTGGGCCGTCCGGCGTGGATCGGGGTCTGGTCGCTGGCTTTCATCGTCCTGCATGTGGTGAGCAGCATGCCTGCCTGGGATCGCTATTTGCTCCCGCTGGCGCCTATGGTTGCGCTGCTGGTTGCCCGGTTGGCTGACAATGCCCTGGCGGGGCGTCCGCGCCGCCGGCAAGGGGCGCTGGCTTTGGCCCTGCTGGTCTTGCTGATCCCGCCGGCCGGGCAAGCTGCGCAGGGGCAGCGACCCGTCGGCGGCGATCACGGGGACTATGCCGGTCTCCATGAAGCCCTGGCCTGGTTGGACGGCGAGCTGCAGGCGGGGAACGCAGAGAAGGCGGTGCTCTATCACCGCACGCTCGGCTGGCATTATCAGTTCTATCTCTACGATGCGCTCAAGGCCGGACGGTACGAATTGCGCTGGTTCGGAAGCCCAGTCTATCTGGCCGACAATGCCGCCAAAACGCCGGCCCGCCCCCTCTTCTACATCCAGCCCGACTGGGCCCCCGACCGGGATCTCGCCCAACATCTGGCCATGCGCGAAGTGGATCGCGCGCCCCGTTTTCACAGCGGCCGGATGACCGTATACGAATTGCGCCCCGCGGTCCGGCCATACTGTACCTGGTGTATCTCGACGCCGGCGACAATTGACAATTGACTATGGACAATCGACAATTACGATTGATGAATCGTCTTCAATCTCAGGAGCCCCACCGTGTACACACGCCTTGACGAACGCCTGCAGCGCCTTTACGATGCCGGCTGCGTCGCCCTCATGCAGGCCGGGCGCAAGGGCGTCGAACGGGAAAGCCTGCGCGTGACGTCCGAGAACCGTCTTTCCCAGAGGCCCCATCCGTTTGCCCTCGGCTCGCCGCTGACCCACCCGTACATCACGACCGACTACTCGGAAGCCCAGCTCGAATTCGTCACGCCGCCCTTTGCCGACGTAGAGGCCGTCCTCCAGTTTCAGCACGATATCCACGAGTATACCTACGCCAATCTTGACGGCGAGATCCTCTGGTCGTCGTCCATGCCCTGCATTGTCAAGGGCGAGAGCAGCGTCCCCATCGCCCAATTCGGTTCATCCAACACGGGCCGCTTCAAGCATGTCTACCGGCGCGGGTTGGAAGCGCGCTATCGCCGCATCATGCAGATCATCAGCGGCGTTCATTTCAACTACTCGGTCCCGGACGCGTTCTGGCCCGTTTACCAGCGTCTGGAAGGCGATTCGCGCTCCCTGTCCGACTTCGTGACCGGGGCCTACTTTGGCATGATGCGCAATGTACAGCGCTTCGACTGGCTCATTACCTATCTCTTCGGCTGTTCGCCGGCACTCTGCC
>CAYZLP010001242.1:0-1547 GCA_964478635.1 uncultured Caldilineaceae bacterium | reverse complement strand
CGAGCGCATCTGCGGATGACTTTGCGTGGTCAATCGAGATGGAAGGCGGCGTCTACGGCTTTGTCCGACAGCTGATCTTTCCGGTTCTGGCGATTGGCGGCGTCTATGTTGTCAACCGACTCTTGGTCGCTCAAAGCTGGGTAAATGGCCTGCTGATCGATCTGCTCGGGTTGTTGGTCATTTTTCTCGTGTATCGCGGGGTCTTGGGGCTGCTTTACCTCGTATTCGAGCCCGCAACGGTGAGAAAATATCATCAACGCCTGTTCGCTCCGCTGTTCGGCGTATTTGTCGTCTTTTTGGTCTTGAGTCGTCTGACCGATGTGAGCGATCTGATGCGCGCACCGCTGTTGCCGTTACCGGATGCCACATTGACCGTGGGGGCGTTCATGGCAGCGACGTTGGGCCTCTATCTCTGGATTATGCTTGTCGCCCTCATCCGTGACGTGCTGCAGGCGCTATTGGGCCGCAGGCGGGGCGCCAATCCAGGGAGCCTCAATGCTGGTCTGACCTTGATGCAATATGGGCTGATTGCGCTGGGCGTGTTTGCCGTCTTTCGGCTCCTGGAACTGAATGCTGCAACCGTGGCGGCCATCACCGGCGGTCTATCGATCGGCGCCGGCTTTGCGCTACAGGATGTGCTCAAGAACTTCATTGGCGGGCTCATCGTGCTTTTCGAAGGGACGGTCAGGCCCGGCGATTGGGTGGAAATTGCCGGTATAGAGGGTGAAGTGGACCGGCTTAACATACGGTCTACCGTGGTGCGGACTCTGGACAACGTGGAATTCATTGTGCCCAATCAAGATTGGCTCAATTCAACAGTCGTCACCTATACGCGCTCTGATCGTCGGGCCCGGGTACGCGTGCCCATCGGTGTGACCTACAATGTCGATCCTCATATCGCGCAGCAGATATTGATCGAAGCGGCAAGCCGTCACCCGGACGTGCTGGCCGATCCGCCGCCCAAAGCGCCGGTTGTCGATTACGGCGCATCGAGTGTGGACTTCGACATTCAGGCGTGGGTGGATGATGCAAAATATCGTACGAGAATCGCTGGCGAAGTGCGTTTATTGGTCTGGACTGCACTTAGCGAGCATGGCATCGAGATTCCTTATCCGCAACAGGATATTCATATCCGAAGCGGGTTTCCACAAGGCTTGATTGAGGCTTTTCCCACCGCTGGCTAGGCCAGGCAGACGACATTTATGGAGGATATCACAACAGATGGGTTCCGTATTCGTTTCACTTCTTCCCCTGATCATCGGCAGCGCGGTCGTGCCGCTTCATATCATCATGATCATCCTGATCCTCACGAGTGACCAGCAGCCCGTTACCAAGGCGCTGGCTTTCGTCGGCGGGATGACGCTGGTACGCATCGGTCAAGGCATCGTCTTTGGCCTGATCTTCCGGGGCGGCGCCGATGCTTCCGCCAGTAGCGAGGGCTCGAGCTGGGTCGTCTCGACGCTGCTCCTGGTGCTGGGTCTCTTGCTACTGATCGCTGCCTACAAGACCTGGCGCAATGAGCCCGACGCCGACGATCCGCCGCCCAA
>CAYZLP010001241.1:0-1548 GCA_964478635.1 uncultured Caldilineaceae bacterium | reverse complement strand
GATAGCGTCTCCCTGGACGAAGTTGTGAAGGCGACGGAATTTTACGCGCTATTACCGAAACTGATAGGAGCATAACCATGCAGAGCAATTTACGCGGTCGCGACATGATCACGACCCAGGACTGGACCAAAGATGAAATTGACACAGTGATGGAGTTGGCCTTTGACCTGAAGCGGGCCCGGGCGGTGGGGCGCGACCACGCCTATCTGCGCGACAAAGTGTTGGCCATGCTCTTCTTTTTCACCAGCACCCGCACCCGTTCCAGCTTCGAGGCGGGCATTGCCCAGCTGGGCGGCCACGGTGCTTTTATCGATAGCACCACCACCCAGATCAGCCACGGCGACACGGCCAAGGAGATCGGCGAGATCTACGGCCGCTACTATGACGGCATCGCCATCCGCCAGTGTGACTGGAACTTCGGCAATCAGTATATCCGTGACGTGGCCGCCGCGAGTCGGGTGCCCATCCTCAACATGCAGTGCGACGTCTACCATCCCTTCCAGATCCTGGCCGATCTCATGACCATTATCGAGAAGAAGGGCGATCCCCGGGGCAAGACCATCGCTGTGAGCTATGCCTATGCCTCGAGCTACCAGAAGCCCCTGAGCGTGCCCCAGAGCTTGATTCTGCTCATGACCCGCTACGGCATGAACGTGCGCCTGGTCCATCCACCCGAGTTCAAGCTCATGCCCGACATCGTCCAACAAGCGGCCGACAACGCCAAGGCCGCCGGGGGCAATTTCGAGATCATGGATGATATGGACGCCGGTTTTGAGGGCGCTGACATCGTTTACCCTAAGAGTTGGGGCTGCTGGGTCACGACCGAAGACCAGGCCGAGAGCGTGGAAATCGGCAAGCAATACAGCGACTGGATCGCAGACGAGCGCCGCATGGCCTTGGCCAAGCGCGATGCGATCTACATGCACTGCCTGCCCGCAGACCGCAACATTGAGGTTACGGACGGCGTGATTGACGGACCGCAATCGGTCGTTTACGATGAGGCGGAGAACCGGCTCCACGTGCAAAAGGCCGTCATGGCGCTGACGATGAACTGAGGTGAAGGCTAAGCGTCTGTGCTTGTGCAAGCGGAAACCCCATTCCAACGAGGTAGCATTGTGATTAAAACCTACCATCGACCCGAGACGATGGACGAGGCCCTGGCGCTGCTGGCCCGGGACGGCGTCGCAACTGCCGTCATCGCCGGCGGCACGCAGCGCGTGCCCCAACTCGGTCAGGATGAGGTCGACGAGGTGGTCGACCTCCAAGCCCTGGGCCTCGGCGCGATTGAAGTCGGGAAGATCGACGTCATCCTGGGCGCTACGGCCACACTCCAGGCCATCGCCGAACATGCGCGGCTGCCTGCTGTCTTGCGGGAGGCGGCCTATCGGGAAGGGCCGAATACGCTGCGCCACGCGGCCACGCTGGGCGGCGCCCTGGTCAGCGCAGAGCCGACCAGCGAACTGGTTGCCGCCCTGCTGGTCTATGAGGCCCGGGTTGCGGTGCAAGACCTGGCCGGCATTCGCCAGATGAACTTGGCCGACTTTCTTG
>CAYZLP010001240.1:0-1550 GCA_964478635.1 uncultured Caldilineaceae bacterium | reverse complement strand
AAAGGGCGGGTGTTTCAACGCTCATAGGATTCACTCAGTACACGACGGCGTAAATACCACGACGGAAATTCGGCACTCCTACCTCTGGTAGAAACTGTAGATTCATTTCCGCCGGGATTTACTCAGTGATTGCATCAATCATACCGAATGCGCGGATCGACCAGGGCATAGGTCAGGTCGGTCAGCAAATTGGCCAGGAGCACGACGATGGCCGAAACCAGCATAATGCCCATGACCATGGGATAGTCACGCGAGGCAACCGCGTCCACAAAGAGCGAGCCCATGCCGGGCCAGCTGTAAATGGTCTCAATGAAGAGGGCACCGGCCACCAGATTGGGCACGCTGAGGCCGATGACGGTCACCACGGGCAGGATGGCATTGCGCACCGTATGCCGCCAGGTGATGACCCGGGGTTTGAGTCCTTTGGCCCGGGCCGTGCGGATATAGTCGGCCTGCTTGACTTCCAGAATGCTGAAGCGCTGATAGCGCATGAAGCGGGCCGCATAGAAGATGGCCAGCGTGCTGGCCGGCAGGACCATGTGATAGAGCAGATCGCCCGGCGTCTCCGGCTGGCCGATGGTGCGCATGCCGCCCGAGGGGAACCAACCCAATTTGACCGAGAAGAAGTAGAGACCGAAGATGCCGGCGATGAAGGCCGGCATGGATATCCCCACAAAAGAGAGGGTCGTGAGGGTGAAGTCCCAGAATGAGTATTGGTGCAGGCCGGTGAAGATCCCCAGCGTGACTCCGACGACGGTACCCAGCAGGAGCGCCGCGCTCATCAGGAGCAGGGTGCGCTGCAGGCGGATGAAGAGCACTTCGGCGACGTCGTCGCCATTCTTGAAGCGGAAGCCCAGGTCGCCCTGGAGCGTTGCGCCCACCCACTTAAAGTAGCGCACGTACATGGGATCGTTGAGGCCGAATTTCTCCTCCAGGTGGGTGAGATCCTCCCGGGAAATCCCGGCTTCTTCGTTCACGTAAAAATCGACCGGATCGCCGGGCGCGAGATTGACCAGCACGAAGATAATCACCGTGACGGCAAAAAGGATGGGGATGTTGATCAGAATGCGCCGAATGGTGTATTGCATGGCGGTAAATCGCTCTGGAAAAGCGGGTGGATGTGTTTCCCCGGCGGCGCTTCCGAGAAACCCCGCCGGGGTACTTCGAATCAGCTATGTTGCATTGGCCGTGACATGAAGCTCTCAGAACCGTAGCCTGAGCCTGTCGAAGGCAGTTTCGATCCGGCTTCGACAAGCTCAGCCTGCGGGTGTTCTACTCGGCTACGCTCCAGAGATGGGCGTTATCCACGACGGGGCCGCCGCCGGGGGCCGGGAAGAAGTAGAAGTTCTCCAGATCGGCGCTGGCCACGCCGTAGCGGGTGGAGACCCACCAGTAGCCGAAGGTGGCCTGCTCGTTCTGATACTTACAGAGCGCCGTACGGGCGGCAATGTAATCCTCCAGTTCGAACGCGTCGTTCATCTCCGCGATCAGCCGGTCATATTCCGGATCGTTGATGCCCCACTGGTTGCCTTCCGTGTAGTTGGCATCCA
>CAYZLP010001239.1:0-1551 GCA_964478635.1 uncultured Caldilineaceae bacterium | reverse complement strand
ATTAGCATTTGCATGGCATGGCGTTTGAATGCTTGAAGCCGGGGAACAATCGTGCTATAACTGCGTTTGGAAACTGAGCTTACTAACAGGAAGTACGAATTGAGGCAACACAATAGGCGTATCTAGCGAGAGATGCCCATCGTTGTCTTTGATGCACCATGTGCGGAAGAGGTGTTTTCTGATGAATCGACTAAAAGCCGGGATGGCATTGCTGGTCGCCCTTCTCTTATTTGCCGGCGCGCCGGTTGCTGCCAATGCCGCGCCGCTTCCCCAATCTACCGATGAGGCGGGTCAGCAGGCAGGCGTGACCTGCAGTGACGGCGTCTGCCAGCTATCGCTCGATCTGGACACACTGGCCGGAATTCCCAAGCCGGCCCTGCAGCTGGCCTCGGGCGCGCTGCGCGTCGCCGAGAAGAATATCCGGGCCATCCCGGATGGCACGGGGTTGGAGGTCACGGACCGCGTGACCCTGTCGCTGCCCGTGGGTGAAATTGAGATGTTCAACGCCGATCTGGACATTGAACGATCGGACGAAGGCGCGATCGAGCGCTTCTACGGAACGGCTTCGGTGCCGCTGCCCACCTTGGGCATCCTGGATGAACTCCAGCTGGTTGCGCCGGGCAAGGCCCTGGTCGCGTATGACAGCGGTGAGGCCCTTGCCCACCTGGGCGCACCGTTGGACCCGGAGCGGCGTTATCTGGCCCTCCACTTCGGTTCGGGCAACGAGCGGGCCTTGACCGACCCGGCCTTCAGCTTCACGGGCGCCGAAGGCCAGAACTCCTTGTTGGTCGTGGTCGATCCGGTGGAGCGTTTCGTGCACGTCGTCGGCAACGTCATGCTGGTCGACACCGCGGAACTGCTCCTCTCCCAGGACTTGTTGGGGCAGGCTGCGGGTCTGACGCCGGGCCTCTTGCCCTTGCCCGAGCGCCTGGGCGTGCGCCTGGCCTTACTGGTGACCGATGATCTGGCCGACACCGAGGTCGAGCTCAGCACCGGCTACGCCATCACGGGCGGACCGGTCGCCGCGCGCTTTGGGCTGGATGCGGAGCCCATTGCACTGGAAGGGACGCTCTCCATCGACAATGACGGCGTGGGCTTTGAGGGCGTCGCGCGATCGACGCTCGAGCCGGATGAAGTCTTCGCAAGCGAAGGCTCCGTTACGATTCAGGTGCCGCTGTTGGGTTCCGAGGACCGGGCTTCTCTGGCTGTGGCCGGGAACGTGGATGTACCGATATTCAGCTTCTCCGAAGGCGGGGATGTGACCGTCACCATGCCGGAGGTGCCCATCGACGAAGCGGTGGCCACCGTCCGGTCCCAGATTTCCGATTCCTCGGGCGCCGTCCGGGAAGGCGTGGAATGGGTGGCCGTCAGTGCCGCGTCGCGGGTTCCGGACGGCACGGGACTGCGGGAAGGCGTGGAGTGGGTGACCGTCGGCGCCGCCGATCGCCTGGGGCAGTCCGGCGCATCCGCCCGGCAGGCGACGGAAGACAGCGTCGCGTGGACGATGAATTTCGTGGGGAATGCCGTCGAATTTGCCGTCGAAAACGCCGA
>CAYZLP010001238.1:0-1556 GCA_964478635.1 uncultured Caldilineaceae bacterium | reverse complement strand
GGTCCCCATCCCTATCCGGCCATGGTGCGCGATTTCCAGAGCATCATCGGCTGCGAAGCGGTCTATCAAATGCGGGACGGCGAGGATGGGCCCAAGCGGCTGCCCGATGCCATCGTCGCCTGCGTGGGCGGGGGCAGCAACGCCATCGGCATCTTCCATTCCTTCCTGGAATTTGAAGACATTCGCCTCATCGGCGTGGAGGCCGGCGGTCACGGCATCGAAAGCGGCGAACATGCGGCCCGCTTCGCCGATCCCAAGCTGGGCCGGCTGGGCGTGCTCCAGGGTACCAAGAGCTACGTCCTGCAGGACGAGGACGGCCAGATCGCCCTCACCCACAGCATTTCGGCCGGCCTGGACTACGCCAGTGTCGGGCCGGAACACGCCTGGTTGCGTGACTTGGGCCGGACGGAGTACACCTACTGCACTGATGAGCGGGCCATGGAGGGCTTCCGCCTGCTCTGTGAACTGGAGGGCATCATCCCGGCGTTGGAGAGCGCCCATGCCATCGGCTACCTCCTAGAGTTGGCGCCCCGGATGGAGAAAGACCAGATCATCCTCGTCAATCTCAGCGGTCGAGGCGACAAAGACCTGGGCACGGTGATGAGCGAACTCAAGCTATAGATTAGATGGACCGCGGATCCGGCGGATAAGACGGATTGAAACGGATTCAATAAGAAAAATCAGAGATTATCCGCCTAATCTGCGTTATCCGCGGTCTATTCCTTTGTTAACCGAGGTATTGACTATGACCGGTGTTGAGCGCATCCGCGCAGTGTTTGAGATGGCAAAACGGGAAAAGCGGGCGGCCTTTATGCCCTATCACGCAATGGGGTATCCCAACCGGGCCGATACGCTGGCCATCATCGATGGGCTGGCGGCCGAAGGCGCGGATCTTTTTGAGATTGGCATCCCCCACAGCGATCCACTGGCCGACGGACCGACGATCCAGACCGCTACCTATGCGGCCATCACCGGGGGAACGACTGTAGCCGACTGCTTGGCCATGGTACGGGAATTGCGGGCCCAGGGCGTCGAGGCGCCATTCTGCGCCATGAGCTACTACAACCCCATCTTCGCCTATGGTGTAGAGCGCTTCGTGCAGGATGCGGTCGATGCGGGCGTCGACGGCCTGATCGTGCCCGATCTGCCGCCCGAGGAAGCGACCGAGCTGGAAACTGCCTGCCGCGCGGCGGGCGTGGCGACCGTCTATCTCCTTGCGCCCACCAGCACCGAAGCGCGCATCAAGTTCGTGGCTCGCCATGCCACCGGCTTCATCTACCTGGTCAGCATCACGGGCATCACGGGCGCCCGCAGCGAATTACCGCCCGATCTGGCCGCCTTCGTCAAGCGCGTGCGCCAACACACGGACCTGCCCCTGGCCATTGGCTTCGGCATCGGCACGGGCGCGCAGGCTGCGGCCGTGGCCGACATCGCCGACGGCGTCATTGTGGGCTCCGCGCTGGTCAAGGCGGGCGCGGAGAGCGTCGACGCCGCGCGGACGCTGGGTGCGGAGCTTGCCGCCGGCGTGCGCCAGCGGCCGCCGGCCTAGGCTCGAA
>CAYZLP010001237.1:0-1557 GCA_964478635.1 uncultured Caldilineaceae bacterium | reverse complement strand
TGTTGTTCTTTCTTCTGACTGCTCTGATCATAAGATTCATTTTCAGAGCAGAATTCCTGGATGCCGTTGTGGTGGCTCGACTGTTGATGCGATGACTGTCGTGCCTTGGTTCCGCTATATCAGTTATCCGAAGAGCGAATGACACCGGTATCGCTCACTTCCTCAAATTCTCCAAAGACAGTCGTCCATCCTCACGAGTTGAGCGGTAGGTGTCCGCCAAATGAATCACACAGCATTGGTTCAGTAGCGTAGGTTTAGTAGACTACGACCCGCGGCAATTCCTGTGCCTGTGCAATCCACTTGGGCACGTCATTTTCGCCGGGTAGTTCGTCCACGACGTGTTGAGCTTCGTTGGTCTCGGCCAACGATGCCGCCAAATTCTCTGCATTGCGCCGCGCCAAGTCGGGCACCGATGCCACGCCGGATAAAATGAGCAGCGTCGCATATTTCGGACCTACGCCCTTGATGCGCATGAGGTCCAGCTTCTTTTCGATGGTGAGAATGGTGTCGGTATCCAGACCCGTAGCAGCAGCCAGTGCTGCACGCCCTTCGGGGGTCGCGCCCCGCTTGTAGAAGGTTGACGCCCGGTCAATTTCCGCGACATTCAGCTTGGCTGCTTCTCCATAGCCAATATCGAGCGCTGCAGCCAACTTGGCCGCAGCCGGCGACCCCTCGTCTTCGACGTCCGGAACTTCCCAAACGAACGCACGCATAAGCTCAGCCGCGGTATCGGATGGAGCGTCTGCAGCTTCCTCGACAGCCTCCGCAGCCAGGGTCTGCACCCGCGCGGCTTCGGTCACGGCTTCAGCCGTTTCCGCCGCCAGTTGGTAGGATTCAGATCGGCCGCCCAGCGCAATCATCTTTGCCATAGTCGCATCGACTTCAAAGTCATCCGCCATGACGGCAAGGCCGGCAAGTCCATCGCGCAGCTGGTTGGCGATGTTGAACCGGTCTTGCTCATCCATCTCGACGCTCTTGGTCTTCATGGCGCCGACGGCCGCACCCCCTCCGGCCCCGATGAGCATGCCGGGAATCAGGGCGATGCCGCCGGATAGCAGACCCACCGCCGCGCCGATGGCGGTCCCCCAGAGCGTACCGCCTTTGGTCTCCCGTTGGCCGACTTCGTGGGCCTGGATCTCACCGGTGTCAGGGTGCAAGGTTAGGATGGCGATAGCACCCAACTTGATGTCGTCGTTGGCGTCGTCCCACTTTTTCAGCGCATCCGCAGCCTGTTCGGCTTCCGCCGTGCTGCCGTAATACGCTACTACAAGAATATTGTTGTCGTTTGGCATGGGTGGGCTCCTGTGCTGATTATGATCCTGTTCATACTTCTACAAATATGGCGACTGGATGACGTGCGGGAATAAATGCGTTTGCCTACGCTCGAAGCATCGGTTCGAGTTGCCGAGCCTGCGCCGCCCAATCTTGCACTTCAGCCATTCCAGGAAGACGAAATACGCTCAAATCAATCGCAATCGACTGCAAGCTATGGTGTAGTGGTTCCGGATCGCATGCTGCCAACTCAGCAAGAGACGCAACCCCGGCCTGGGTAAGCAT
>CAYZLP010001236.1:0-1558 GCA_964478635.1 uncultured Caldilineaceae bacterium | reverse complement strand
ATGATTATTTTGAACATCCGTCACCTCTTTGGTTTAAAAAACAGTCGCCGCCTTCTGTATCGCATCGGCCAACGAACCCTTCTCCCGACGGCCTCATCCGATCCGTCTACGACAGCGCACCGCTTCACAAGGATCGGACACGCTTGAGATCAAATTTGCAGAGCGTTCGCTGATTGTCAATGGCTTGCTTTTGCCGGCGATCGGCGCCATCATGGGCGGTGGGCAGGATCGGCCGCCCAACCGTCTGGAAAAGCCCGCATCGATGGAGGAGACCATGACTACGGATATTGCCGAGGAACGCATCACGACCTTGAACGACCGGCCCATTCAACAAGGCCAATGGGTGCTCTACTGGATGCAGCAGTCCCAGCGGGCCCATGACAATCCGGCTCTGGAGTTCGCCATCGCCCAGGCCAACCGCCTCGATCTGCCCGTGTGGGTGATATTCGCCCTGACCGACGACTATCCCGACGCCAATCTGCGCCACTACCGCTTCATGCTCGAGGGGCTGGCCGAAACCCGCCGGCTGCTGGCCAGCCGCCGCATCGGCCTGGCGGTCCGTAAAGGCGATCCCGTTGCGGTGGTCCAACCGCTGCTGGACCGGACCGCCCTGCTGGTTGGCGATGTGGGCTACACGCGCCACCAGCGGGAATGGCGGAAAACCATTGCCCGGCATGCCCCCTGCCGGACCGTGGCCGTGGAAGGTGACGTCGTGGTGCCGGTAGCGGTAGCATCGCCCAAGGCCGAGTACGCCGCGCGGACCATCCGGCCCAAGATCCACAAGCATCAGGGCCGATTTCTGGTTCAATGCCCCCGCTATCGGCCCCGACACGAGTCCGTCGCGGTCGCCGGTGAAAGCCTGGATCTGGCGGACCTCGACGCCGTTTTAAGCGGCCTGGCCATCGACCGGACCGTTCCGGCGGCAACCCCATTTTACAAGGGCGGCTCCGGCGAAGCCCAGCAACGGCTGCACCGATTCATCCGGCACCACCTGGAGAACTACCAGCGCAACCGCAGCCATCCCCAGGCCGACGATATCTCAACCATGAGCCCCTACCTGCACTTCGGCCAGATTTCGCCGGTCACGCTGGCCCTGGCAATCGCCCATGCCCCTACCGGTTCGCCGGCCGATCGGGACGCGCGATCTGGGGGGTGAGGCTGCGTGGGTTCGCCAGACGACCGGGACGCCTATTTGGAGGAACTCGTCGTGCGGCGCGAGCTGGCCATCAACTTCGTCCGCTACACGCCGGATTACGACCGCTACAGCTGCCTGCCGGCCTGGGCGCGCAAGACCCTTCAGGAACATGCCACGGATCGGCGCGCCACCCTTTACGACCTGCCGGCGTTGGCGGCGGCCGCAACCCACGACCCTTACTGGAACGCCGCCATGATCGAAATGCGCGCCACCGGTTTCATGCACAACACCATGCGCATGTACTGGGGCAAGAAGATCCTGGAGTGGTCGCCGTCGCCGCACAAAGCCTTTGAGACGGCTTTGGCATTGAACAACAAATACTTCCTGGACGGCAGGGACCCTTCCTCATACGCCGGCGTGGCC
>CAYZLP010001235.1:0-1560 GCA_964478635.1 uncultured Caldilineaceae bacterium | reverse complement strand
GCGGTAAAGGGCCCCGAAGGTCTTGGCCGCGCTTTCTGGGAAGCGATAGACGGGAACGCCGTTCTCCTGGAGATACTTGACGCCGGCGGAGACGTCGATGATGCCCATGAAGCAGCACAGGATCGGCTTGTGCGACCGACGTGCGATGCGCACGATAGCCTCGGCCGTGCCGATGGCGTTGGTCATGCTCTGGGGCGTGAGGATGACCAGGGCGCCGTCAACGCCTTCGTCCTTGATCACTGCCGTAAGGGCGTTCTCGTAGCGATCCTGGGCCGCGTCACCGATCACGTCCACCGGGTTGTTCACATTGGCGGTCAGGGGCAGATGACTCTTGAGCACTTCTAGGGTCTCATCGCTGAAACGGGCCAACGCGAGCCCGGAGGTGACCGTCATATCCGTGGCGACGATACCAGGCCCGCCGGCGTTGGTGACGATGGCCACCCGGTTGCCCAGCGGAACCTTGCGCCGCAGTTTCCCCGCCGCGCTTTCGTTCTTGTAAGCGAAGGCGGTGCCGAAGTCGAACAGCTCGTTGATCGAATCCACCCGGATGATGCCGCTCTGAGTGAAGATGGCATCATAAACCGATTCGCTGCCCGCCAGCGATCCGGTGTGCGAAGCGGCGGCCTGGGCCCCGGCGCTGGTTCGGCCGGATTTGATGGCCAACAACGGTGTGGGCCGATCGCCGCCGGTGATCTCTTTGACCGCCTCGATGAATTCGGGGCCGCGCTGAAGCTCTTCGATGTAGAGCATGATGACTTCGGTCTGGGGATCGGCATGAAAATAGCGCAGCAGGTCGAGTTCATCCACGTCGGCCTTGTTGCCGATGGAGACGAATTTGGAGAAACCGAAGTCCTTGTCGGCGGCGAAGTCCAGCACCGCGGTGCACAGCGCACCGCTTTGGGAGATGAAGGAGATGTTGCCGGGGGTCGGCATGCGGGCCGAAAAGCTGGCATTGAGCCGCACATCGGCCATGGGGTTGATGACGCCCAGGCAATTGGGCCCCACCACGCGAACGCCGGCGTCACGACAGCGCTTGACGATCCGCCGCTCGATGTCGGCCCCCGCGCCGCCGACCTCCTTGAACCCGGCGGAGACGATGACCACCGCCTTGACCCCCTTTTCGATGGCCTGGGCGATGGCCGTCTCGGCATGTGCCGGGGGAAGGATGATGATGGCCAGCTCGATGGGGTCGGGAATTTCCTGGATATCCGCATAGGCCCGCACACTGGCGATGGATCGGGCCTTTGGATTGACCGGATAGAGGGTGCCGGTGTAGCCCGCTTTCAATATATTGACGAAGATGTCATGGCCGACTTTCCCCGGAGTACTGGAGGCGCCGACCACGGCCACGGATGACGGATTGAAAAGTGCGTCTAAGCCTTCCATCTATACCTGCCTGACGTTGCCCAACCTGAAAACAAAAGAGGGATCGTTTCGACTCGCCGTCGAACGCGCATCCCGCTCCACCCGGTCAACGACCAACGCATGCAAGGCGTCCGATCGTCACCGGCATCCAAACCCTTTCCCGATTCAGGGCCGAGGCAAGCCCACCCCGACCGC
>CAYZLP010001234.1:0-1562 GCA_964478635.1 uncultured Caldilineaceae bacterium | reverse complement strand
GACGAATTGGTTCATCCCGCCGAAACATTGCTTTTTGCACATTATGCGCAGCAAACCGATCGCCTCTGGTTGGTGATCAACAGCAGTCGCTTCATTCCCTGGTCTACGCGCCCGGTGGAATACTATCTGGACGGCTGGCAGGCGTTATACGATGCGGGCATGGCTCAGCCGTTGCTGGCCGAGTTTGAGGGGCAGCCGATTGCCGCTGTCATCCTCGTGCGCTTTGCGGAGCGGACAACCTATATGTACGGCGCATCGACCGACATCGAGCGCAGCCGGATGCCCAACTACCTGCTCCAGTGGGAAGCGATCCGCTGGGCCAGGGAGCAGGGCAGCCGGGTGTACGATATGTGGGGCGCGCCGGACGAATTTGTGGAAAGCGACCGGATGTGGGGCGTCTGGCGCTTCAAAGCCGGCTTCAATGGCGAAGTGGTGCGGACCATCGGAGCGTGGGATTATCCGGCGCGGCCGCTGCTGTATCGCGCCTATACTGAACTACTACCTCGCTATCTGACCGCCTTGCGCGCCCGCTCAGATAGCGCGAGCGACGAGCTGCCTGGCTGATCGCCACCTCAGCGCGCCGCCGCAGCAAATTTGACGTTAATGATGGAGGAGCAGGAATAGAACATGGGCCGAAAAGTAATCGTCCTGGATGGAGATCAGACAGGTCAGGAGTTGCTGGTGGAAGCGCTGCGTGTATTGCAGCCGGATGTCATCCGCTTTGATCTGGATTTCATCCACTATGACCTCAGTTTGGAGAATCGCCGGGCCACCAACAACCAGGTTGTCTACGAAGCGGGCCGGGCCATCCGCGAGCATCAGGTCTCGCTGAAGGCTGCCACCATCACGCCGGAGGCGCAGGGCGACGTGGGCAGTCCCAACGCCATTCTGCGCGAGGAGATGGACGCGGAGATCATCCTGCGTATTGGGCGGCGCATTCCCGGCGTGCGGCCGGTGGGCGGTGTCTACTCGCCCATCAGCGTTGTGCGCATGGCGCGGGACGATGCGTACGGCGCACGCGAGTGGCGTGAAGGCGAAGCGGACCAGATGAACGAATTCGCCTACCGCACGGAGAAAGTCTCGCGGCGGGTTTGCCAGCACGTGGCCGAGTTCTCGTTTCTTCATGCGCGAGAGTACAAGGCCAAGGTCTTCGGCGGCCCCAAGTTTACGGTCAGCCCCGTCTACGAAGGGATGTTCAAGGAAGAGCTGGACGCGGCCGCCGCGCGCCATCCGGATGTGCGCTACGATCCCCAGCTCATTGACGCCACCTTTGCCCTGTTGCTCACAACCACGGGCGAAGGGCTGGTCATTCCGGCCCTCAACCGGGACGGCGATCTGCTATCCGATATGGTGCTGCAAATGTTCGGCTCTATTGCCGGTTCGGAGTCGATGGTCATCTCGCTCAACGACGAAGGTGTGATCGACTGCATCATGGCCGAGGCGCCGCACGGGACCGCACCGTCGCTGGAAGGGCGCAACGTCGCCAATCCGATGGCCATGATCCTGGCCTGCGCGGGCATGCTGTCTTACCTGAAGCAGCCGGAGGCGAAGCGCGCCAGCCG
>CAYZLP010001233.1:0-1567 GCA_964478635.1 uncultured Caldilineaceae bacterium | reverse complement strand
CGCGTCCCTCGCCATCGACGGGCAGCAGGGTCAGGCGGAAGCCGAAGTGATCGCGCAGATCTTCAGCCGTGTAGAGGACGGCCTTGTGTTCGATCGGCAGCGGGAGAATCCGGTCGGCGCCGGTTGCGGCGCGGCGGGCCAGGGCCAGGCCGCGGACGGCTGCGTTGTCGCTTTCCGTGCCGCAACCGGTGAAGATGACTTCGCTGGCCTTGGCGCCGAAGATATCGGCCATGGTGCGGCGCGCCCGGGTAAGGGCGACGCCCGCCCGTCTTCCCACTGCGTGAATGCTGCTGGGGTTGCCGTAGAACTCGGTGAAGTAGGGTTCCATGGCCGCCATGACTTCGGCGCGCACCGGCGTGGTTGCCGAGTGATCCAGGTAAATCGTCTGCTTGGGTTGAGACATCCGTTGCTCCATTTTCGCCGTGCATTCGGCCCATGGGTCGATTGTAGCATCCGCCGCCAAGCGCGGTCAATGACGTTGCGCTCGGTCAGGCGGCCAAAATTTGACGTGGCTTTGCTCACAAATTACAATACGGGCGGTCCCTGCTTGTGAAAGCAAGCGCAATTTCATTCAGACAAAACACAACGGCAGCGCAACCGCTATATAGTGTGATGGGACCAGGGGCAAGAAGACCTGCCTCACGAAGACCTGCCGGCATGGACGTACTACCGGCAACAAGCACATTTCCCACCATTGTCTCGAATCTGTCTCGGCGCCTATTTCGCAGGGCCAACGCCGACGATTTTCGTATGATTTATTGGATTATTTTAAGTAGTTGACATCTGCAGCGTAAGGAGGAGTACCTTGCAAGGCAACGTATCGGTAGTGATCGCGTTATTGTTGGGTCTGGTTGGCATTGGATTTGTCATCTGGCAGATTCGCAACGTTCTGGCCGAGGACATGGGCAACGAGACCATGCGCAGAATTGCTGCGGCCATTCAGGAAGGTGCAGCCGCTTTCCTGAATCGTGAATATCTCTATCTGTCGATTTTCGTCGTCATCGTTGCAGCGGCCATCGCCATCTTTCTGGAGTGGCAGACCGCTGTCTGTTTCGTGGTCGGCGCGATTGCTTCGGCCGCGGCAGGCTACCTCGGCATGACCATCGCCGTCCAGTCGAATGTGCGGACCGCAGCCGCGGCCAGCCGCAGCCTGAACGACGGCTTGCGCGTCGCCTTCAGCAGCGGCTCCGTCATGGGCATGGCCGTGGTCAGCTTCAGCATCATTGGCCTCAGCGTGCTTTATCTCGTCTTTGACGGCAACATTTCCTACATCACCGGCTTCGGATTCGGCGCATCCAGCATTGCGCTCTTCGCCCGTGTCGGCGGCGGTATCTTCACCAAGGCGGCCGACGTCGGCGCTGACCTGGTCGGCAAGGTGGAGCAAGGCATCCCGGAAGACGATCCCCGCAACCCGGCCGTAATTGCCGACAACGTGGGCGACAATGTGGGTGACGTGGCCGGCATGGGCGCCGACCTTTTCGAGAGCTACAGTGGCTCCATCATTGCGGCTGCGACCCTGGGTGCAGTCATGATGAACGGCGCCGAACTGGCCTTCATCGGCTTGCCC
>CAYZLP010001232.1:0-1567 GCA_964478635.1 uncultured Caldilineaceae bacterium | reverse complement strand
AAGAGACGAATGGCATTGAGCGCGCTCTCCGGCTGTTGGGGCACGGGCACGGCATCGGTGGGCGTAATGTAGCCGGAGGTAGCCAGAACACGCCCGACCATGAACACGCCCAGGGCAATGGAGGTCTTCTGGAGGAAGACCATGAAGCCGTAGAAAATGCCTTCGCGGCGCTGGCCCGTCTCCAGTTCGTCATACTCGATAATGTCGGGCATCATGGCCCAGGGAATGAGATAGGCCACTGACGCGCCGGCGCCGGCGACTGCCGCAATCGGAATGATGAATTGGGTCATGCCGGGACGCACGAAATAGAGCGCGATCTGCATGGTGAGCCAGATGGTGGCGCCGATCATGTAGACGTAGCGCTTGTCCAGCCGGCGGCTGACGGCCGCCCAGATGAACAGAAAGACGAATGCCGTGCCTTGAATCGCCAGCAAAACCATGGGCAGCATGTCCGGCGCGCCGATATAGTAGGTCAAATAGTAGATCAGCACAGTAGAAATGAGTTGAAGGGCCAGCCACGAAAAGAGGTAGATCGAGATTACGAAGCGGTACGGTTTGTTGGCGAACGCAACCTTGACCTGCTCCCAGATGCCCATCTCATCTCGCTCGGCCCGCTCCATGCTTTCGGGCCGCTCCCGCGTGCCAAAGAAGACGATGAAGCACGGAATCGTACTAACGAAGGCCCAGATGGCGCCCGACACCATGTAGCCCATACGGATGTCGTCGAACTGACCGACGATGATGGGGTGGAGCACGGCAGCGACCAGGGCGCCGCCGATGGAGAACGCGAAGCGATAGGAATTGAGGCTGGTGCGCTCGTCATAGTCCCGGGTCAGTTCTGGCGTGAGCGCGGCGTAGGGGACGTTGATGATGGTGTAGGCCGTATCCAGCAGCAGCGCCACAACCACGTAGTAGATGTAGAGGCCTGTGGGCCCAAAGGGCGGCACCACCCAGATCATGAAGAAGAGAATGCCGAAGGGCAGCGCGCCCAGGAGCAGCCAGGGCCGGCGCCGGCCCCAGCGGGTCACCGTACGGTCGCTGAGCCAGCCGATGACGGGATCGTTGAAGGCATCCCAGATGCGGTTGATGAGCAAGATGGAGCCCGCCGCCGCCGGATTGAGGCGCGCGACGTCGGTGAGGAAGAAGAGTAGGAAGAACGCCCTCAGGGCTGCACTGATGGCCGTGCCCAGATCGCCCGAGCCATAGGCCATTTTCGTCCAAAAGGAGAGCTTTTCCCCGCTATTGTCGATACTCTCAGCGCTCGCTGTCATCTCGTGGTCTCACTCGTCCCGATCGTGCTCGGCCAGCGGCGCCAACACGGCAATGAAATCTGTGAAATCGTCCAGCGCCGGATTCACCGAATCTGCCAGAATCGTATAGTCAATTGATTCATACATGTGGACGATCACGTTGCGCATGCCGGCGGCGTCTGCCAAACGATCAGCTAGATCGTGGGGAAGCAGCTTGCTATCAGCGGCCAGCAAAATGGCGTCTTTCCCCTTCGACACGTGCAAATGATAGCCGAAGGCAGGCGATTGAACAAGAGCCACGAATCACAGCGTACTGA
>CAYZLP010001231.1:0-1569 GCA_964478635.1 uncultured Caldilineaceae bacterium | reverse complement strand
CCCCAGCACGTTCCCCGCACCGTCGTGAGCGACAAGCTGATCGCCATCTTTCATATACCGAACTAGGTGCCAGAGCTGTTCCAGCGCCTGCTTGCTCCAACCAAAGCGATCCGTCAATTCCTGCACGCGTGCGTTGAATTCGGTGCGCTTGAGAGGGGCGACGTCCCCCATTTCTGGCCAGCCCAAAGCAATGCAATCTTGCTCCCGGCAGGTCGACCATGTCGGGCTGGCTTGATCGGCGCGGAATGCCCAATAGCGATGCTCTCGAAAATCATACTTTCTGACCGCCACCAGCCAGTGGGAGAACATGTCGAAGAGATCGGCGGGCCGCATCTCCAGTTCGTCCGCATCGCCCATGAGTGGTGCAAGCTCCTTGGCCAGGCGTAGCAGGGCTGCATTGGCTTTGGGATAGTCTTGAAGAGTCTGCTTGAACTCCTGTTCGGTGAAGTAGTTGAGGGCTTGTCGCGACTTGTTGTTGATGAGACTGAAATCATCAGGTGCCAGGGCATTGAGAATCGGCGTCAGCATGCCGGTCTGAAATCCGGTGGTGTAGGGGTAACTGCCGAAGCGCCCGCAGGCTGCCTTCAACTGCCCGGGATCGGCCACGCACATCTCGACAAATTCAAGAATCGCTGCTGCGGTCTTTGGCCAATCCTCAGGCTGTATCCACCCTTTGGCCTCAAACCACTTGCGGAGATCGCCGTTGATGGTCGGCGCCAGATGAATCCAAGCGCCCTTGGCCCGATTCGAAGCAGAGTCGGCATAGGGCAGCAGACGAAGGAGGACAGAGTCCGTTATTTCTTCCCCGGCTGCCTCCATCGCCCGAATTTCTATCAAGTTTTCTTGGGCTTCCCGGCGTCCATTCCGGTAGTTTTCAATGTGGAACTGACCTTCCGGCGTGGACGGATACTGGATGAGGAACTCCCGGAAGAGCTCCTGAAACTCGGCTCGCTTCTCATCGTCGATTACTCGCTCTTGTGCGGCCGAGGCCACCGTCCAGATGATGCTCTGCGCATCCACCATATCGCGTGCGCCATAGGAGGCGAAGGCATCCAACACATCGGTGGCCGCCTGCTTAATGACCCTGTACCCTTCCGACGTCGCTTTGCTCGACCATGCCCATGGCGCCTGGATGAAGCGCAAATACCAGCTCATTATGCTGGGTTTGACAAAGATCTCCTCCTCGGGGTGGCTGAAGTAAAGGAAATAGGTCGGAAAAGTCCAATAGTTGGGTAGACCCACCTCCTCCAGGTAGGCGATGTATTGCTGCAGCCGATCCTCCCCTGAACCGTCGCCGTACATGAGGTTATAGACTGTCTGACAGAAGCTGGCCTGATCGAGGCCGTCTTGATGGAGCACGCGCAAATCGCCTGTGGCGGGCGTAGACAGATAGAGTAGATTGGCCAACTGGGCTGTTTTCTCCAGCCTTTCCATGAACTCAGCGTACGCGCCTTGCTCCAACAGCGCCGCCAGCGCTGCCTGGCCGATAAGCGGCTGGGCCTTGGCCATGGCCTCGCGCTTGTAGCGCACTTCCAGCTCCTGGAAACCGGGGTCTTCCAGGTTTTCCCA
>CAYZLP010001230.1:0-1572 GCA_964478635.1 uncultured Caldilineaceae bacterium | reverse complement strand
TGTAGGCCCACTCATCCAGGTCCGCGTCGGCCGTTTCCTCAATCGGCCAGACGATGCCAGCATTGTTGACCAGGATATCAACGCGCTGGAATTGCTCCAGCGCTTCCTCAATGAGGGGTTCGAGGGAATCAGGGTCACTGATGTCGGCTGCAACGCTACACGCGCGGCCGCCCGCCGCCCGGATACCGGCCGTGACCGCGGCCAAAGCTTCTTCATCACGCGCGGTCAGCACAACGGCTGCGCCCGCCGCGGCCAAGAGCCGGGCCGTCGCCGCGCCGACGCCTCTACTCGCGCCGGTTATTAATGCAACTTGTCCCTGGAGTTTCTTGCCAGCCATGTTGGCCAGTGTACCAAAGGTTCTTGGGAATGACCTATTCTGGCCCATTCCAACGCGCAGTTTTGCCGCGCATTGGTCCCGTACGGCCGCCAATTTGATTGCACGCGAACGGGCGGTCCGGCAAGAATACGCTTCGCCGGACCGCCCGTTCTGGGAGGGAGAAAAACAGGTTATTGTTCGGATCAGCGCACGATCAGGGGGAGGAAGAGCGTGCTGTCAAGCTGCAGGCCGGTGATGCTGGTTGCCACCTCTGTGCCGTCCCCATCGGTATAGCTGTTGACGGCGACGGTCGCGCCCTCTACCAAGTCAGCCGTATGATCATTCAACCGAGTCGCCTCATTCACCAGATAGCTCTGGCCGCCTACCGTCCAGTAGCTGAAGGCAGCCACGCCGGCAGCGGCTGTTTCGGCCCCACGCCGCTCCAGGCGTCCGACCTGGTTGCGGTCGCCGGCGCCCGGCGGTACGTGCACTTCGATTTCGTGAATGTATTTGCCCTCGTTCTCTTCGTAATACTCTACCTTGACGAATGCACCCACCGCGAGAAGTCCGCGGCCTTCCTCGAAATCGGTCCGCGCGTCGGCTACGAAGGTCACATTGGCGATACCCCACTCACCCAGGAAGCGCTGTTCGGGCTGGTCGGTGACGAAGCCCACCAATTCCCAGTAGCCGTCATTGTCGTCGTCTTCGGTCCAGATCTCGATGGCCTCTCGGGCGCCCTCGGCATTCAGGAAGAACTTCACTTCCACAAACGTACCGAGGGAGGGTGGCGCGTCCCGGCCGATGCCGACTTCGAACTCGGTTGTCTCCGTGACCACAAAGTCGATGCCGCCCACGGTCCAGAGCCCGTCAGCCACACCCTGCAATGGTCCCTCCGCCTTGCCTTCGACCCCCTCGTAGGCGCCATCGCCGTCGTCATCGCGGCCGTTGTCCTCACGGTGATACTTTTCTTCGATTTCCTCGGCGATGAACTGGGTCGTGCCCTCTTCCGCATTCGTGACGACGTGGAACTCGACCTTCACCAGATCGCCCGGATCAAAGCCATCCCCTTTTGGTTCCAGTTCGGTTTCCTCGTTCACCACAAAGGAGACGCCGCTGATGAGCCAGAGATCGCCGGCTGCGTTGATGGATTGCAGCGTGCCGTAGAGCCGACCTTCGCCATCCCGATCATCGTCCCCCGGGCCGGAGCCGCCGCCATCACCCCGGCAGTGATGCTCGCGTTTGGTCTCGATTTCGGT
>CAYZLP010001229.1:0-1578 GCA_964478635.1 uncultured Caldilineaceae bacterium | reverse complement strand
GGGCGAGTTCCGCGGCCTGTTCCAGAGCTTCGAGGGTGACCGGAAGGCCGCGCAGCGCCTCGCCGATGGCCGGCAGGTAGAGCGGTCGGGGCGCGACCGCGCCCAGCGCGATGTGTACAGCTTCGAAGTGGCTTCCTGCGGTATCCAGCTGCACGGCAGCGCCGACACCCGCGACGGCGATATCCATTTCATTGCGCGGGATGAAGCGCAGGTAGGCGGCGCCGAAGCCCGGGCGCGGTGCGGGAAGCTGCAGCGAAGCCAAAAATTCGCCTTCATGGAGGATCGTCTTGCCCGGCGCAGTGCAGAATTCCTCAACCGGCGCCGTGCGCCTGCCCCCGGGGCCGATCACATTACAGGTGGCGCGGTGGACGATGAGGGCCGGGATCGAATCGGCCGCGGGCGAGGCATTGCAGAGGTTGCCGCCCATGCTGGCCCGGCCCTGGATCTGCACGCCGCCGATCAAGTGCGCCGCATCCATCAGCCCGGGATAGGCCGCGGCGAGCGAAGGCTCGGTATACATGCGCCGGCATGAGACTGCTGCACCCAGCGTAAGACCGCTAGCGGCGTCGAAGTGCAGGGCCGTCAATTCGGGAATGGCCTTCACGTCCACGACCAGGTCGGCTTGCGCACGCCCTTCGCGCAACGCAACCAGCAGGTCGGTCCCGCCGGCCAGCACGCGCGCGCCGCCATTGTGCTCGGCCAACAGCGTCACCGCTTCCTCCGCCGACGAAACCCGTACATAATCGAATGCTTGCACGGCGCCTCCTCCCTTCATTGACTCGCAAAGCGTTGCATCGTAAGTCTACTGGATTCGGGCAGGACGGTCAATCACCCCAATTTTCCGCGCATAGACCGCGGATCACGCGGATTCAGCGGATTGCCACGGATTTTTCGCAGGTAATCCGTCCTAATCCGCCGTATCCGGTTTGTTCCGCGGTCTATGCGCGGAAAATTGCGAATTGCTGGAATCACCGTTTGCCGGTTGAGGAAATTGGGGCAATGCAGTATGATGGAGACGTGTGCGAGCGTATCTGCTGCTTTTCGAGCCATCCGCCTCCGTCTATTTCGTGACCCGTCTTAACCAATCATGAGCGTCCAGACCTTATCTCTTGAGCTGCAAACCCGCGGCAGCGGCGACATCATCGAGATCACCGAAGATGTGGCGGCCGTCATTGCGAGCAGCGAAGTCCGCAACGGCATCGTCACTCTCTTCACGCCGTCGGCCACCAGCGCCTTGACGACGTTGGAGTACGAGCCGGGCTGCGTCAGCGATCTCCAGCGTCTCTTCGACGAGATTGCCAATCCCGATCGGCCCTACGCCCACAACGCGCGCTGGGGCGACGGCAACGGCCACAGCCACGTGCGGGCCGCCCTGTTGGGACCATCACTGACCGTGCCCTTTGCCGACGGCGCGCTCCTGCTCGGTGCCTGGCAGCGGATCGTCTTCGTCGACTTCGACAACCGCGTGCGCCGGCGGCGCCTGGTGCTGCAGATCATGGGTGAATAGACCGCATCATCTCATTGAAAGGACATGGTCCCCCGCATGCTCCTCCTTATCTGTGCGCTGGCCTATTTCGC
>CAYZLP010001228.1:0-1584 GCA_964478635.1 uncultured Caldilineaceae bacterium | reverse complement strand
CATTATGCAATCCTTTCCCAAAGGAACGTTTGTGACTTTTTTCACTATTGTAGCACGGAATGGGAATTTTGCAACGGGTTATTTCAACAGATCCGTGCGGGTCCGGCCCTTATTTCATCCCTGCAGCACCTGCGCGAGAACGTCCATGCCGCGGGTGACCAAGGCGACATCCGCCTGGGCGCCCATGTGGCCGATGCGGAAAACGCGTCCGGCCAGTGGTCCGTAATTGCCGCCGACGGCCATGCCCCGGCTGCGCAGCGCTCCGTCGAGTTCGGCCCAGGTCCAGTCTGCGGGCACATAGGCCGCAGTGACGGTCGGTGCACAAATCTCTTCGCGCCGGGGAAAGAGTTTGACGCCCAGGGCCTGGAGACGGTCGCGACAGAGAGCGGCTGCCGCTTCATGCCGACCATAGACGGCGTCGAGCCCCTCGTCGAAAAGACGATCCAACGCCACCGCCAGACCGGCCAATGCGTGCCAGTTGTGGGTGTAGGGAAAGTAGCGATCGGCCAGGGCCGTGCGCCAGGGCGCCAGGGCATCGTAGCCCGCGTATCCCACGGCTGCGACCGCGGCCCACGCCCGTTCGCTCACGCTGATCATGGATAGGTCAGGCATGAGGCTGAGAACCTTCTGGCTGCCCAGCAAGCCCAGATCGATCTGCCATTCGTCGACCAGGACGGGCGTGCCGCCGCCGCTGGCCACGAAATCGACGTAGAAGAGCGCGTCCACTTCCCGGGCGATTGCGCCGATGTCGGCCAGGGGATTGAGGGTGCCGCTGGGCGTCTCGCAGTGAACGGCCGTGATCAGTTTGGGCTGGAAGCGGCGAGCCGCGGCCCGCACTACGCCAGGATCGGCCACGTCGTCCTGGCCGAAATCGAGGATCTCGACCTCGGCGCCACAGCTCCGGGCCATCTCGCCGATACCGGCGCCGAAGAGGCCCGTGGCGACGGCCAGCACCCGATCGCCCGGCGTCAACACGCTCTTCAACGCGCCCCACAGGGCCAGCATCCCCTCACCGGTCTGGATGGTGACATCGTTCCCCGTAGCCAGCAGCTGCTGCAGGCCCCGCTCACAGCGTCCGTAAAGCTGAAAGAACTCCTCTTCCAGGTCGGCGCTGCCGTAGTCCACGGCATAGGCCGCCAGCACCTCATCCGGAATCGAAACCGGTCCGGGGACTAACGGTATGGCATAGCGCTTCATGGCCCTCCTCCTCCGTGATCGATCGCTTCTTGACGATGGACTTCGCATATCGTCCAGTCGAGCAGTTTTTGGGATTGGGCGGATGGATACGGATGCAGTTAGAATCAAGGCGACAAGTCACGCGCTGCTGAGAAGTCTGACTTTTTGAAAAGTCAGACTTCTGGCAACTGCGCAACTCCCGGCGAGCAGTGAAAATCCGCCAATCCGTTCGATTCAGGTCCAATTCGGCATCATCATGGAAACCCAGACCTCATCATCCATTCTACCCGCCATCCGGAGCGCCAACAAACTCTTTGTCCACGGCCCCTTTGGCAGCGGCAAGACAACCCTGGCGATCGAACGCGCGCGCTGGCTGCTCCAGCAGGAACGGGTGCGGGGCGACGACAT
>CAYZLP010001227.1:0-1585 GCA_964478635.1 uncultured Caldilineaceae bacterium | reverse complement strand
AGGACAAGTGGCGGGCCGCTCCACGGCGCCGCCGGGCGACCAGTAAATCCCGGCGAAAATGAATATACAGTTTCTACCAGAGGTAGGAGTGCCGAATTTCCGTCGCGATATTTGCGCCGTCTCATATTAGACCATCCGGTGAGCTCGACGCTTTTGGGCACCGTGGATTTTCCAGAATCCCAGCTCCATTTCAACCCCGTTGCAACTCCATTTTAGCAAGGAAACCGAAGTTCTCATGGAAACCATCGTTCGTTCCCCAAGCCAGACGGTTGTGATCGGTCCCGAATACCCCTTTGTGATTATCGGTGAACGCATCAACCCGACTGGTCGCAAGAAGCTGGCGGCCGAAATGCAGGCCGGTGACTTCAGCCGCGTCGAAGCTGATGCCCTGGCCCAAGTCGCGGCCGGCGCCCATATTCTGGACGTCAACGCGGGCGTGCCCAGCGCAGAGCCGGAAAAGGTCGAGCCGGAGCTGATGGTGCGCGCTATCGAGATCGTTCAGTCCGTCACCGACGTGCCAATTTGTATCGACAGCAGCGTGGTACCGGCCTTGATCGCCGGCCTGCAGGCCGCGAAGGGGCGTCCCATCGTGAACAGTGTCACCGGTGAAGATGAGCGGCTTGAGGCGATCCTGCCGGTTGTGGCCGAGTATGGCGTCCCGGTCATCGGCATTTGTAACGATGAGAGCGGCATCAGCTATGATCCGAACGTGCGCTTTGCCGTGGCCAAGAAGATCATTGCACGGGCTGAAAGCTACGGCATCCCCCGGGCCGATGTGATTCTCGATCCGCTGGCCATGCCCGTAGGCGCAGTGAACACGGCCGGCGCGGATCTGTTCACGCTGGTGCGGATGATCCGCGAGGAACTCGGCTGCAACACGGTTTGCGGCGCGAGCAACGTCAGCTTTGGCATGCCGAATCGCCGGCTGCTGGACTCGGTCTTCGTGCCCATGGTGATCGGCGCCGGCATGACTTGCGCCATCACCAATCCCCTGCACAGCGAGATTCGGAACGCGATTTATGCGGCAGATGTGCTCATGGGCCATGATGAGTCCTGTATGCGCTATCTCCAGGCCATGCGTGCCGCAGAAAGCGGTGCGGCCACCGAGGGCGGGCGGCCCGCCACTTCACGGCGCGCTGCCCGGGCAGCACGCCGTGAACGTGCAGAACGGCGGGCAACCGGCGAAGGGTAACCCGCGCTTTTGGGGCGCGAACAAGGGCCGCATTGGGGAAAATGGGGCCCTGCCCGATGCGCGAAGAAACTTAGCGTGCAATGAGCATGTGAAAATTTGCGCATGGGATACGCGACTGCTATAATCCCCGCAAACTCGTCGGCAGACGGCTTTTTTCGGCTTTTGGCTGTCTGCTGCGCGAACAGGAACGTTCAGGACAGCAGCCATTTCAATGCCGGAAACACGTCTAAATCTCCGCCGTTTGGCGAGCGCGTTGTTTCTGGGTGTCATATTGCCGATCAGTATTGCACTGCTCATCGATCTCATGCTTGGCACCCTGCCGCTTGTGACGATCGTCGGCATTGTCATCTTCATGCCCCTAGGGGCAGTCTGGCTGGGTCGCGTTTCCCTCAG
>CAYZLP010001226.1:0-1586 GCA_964478635.1 uncultured Caldilineaceae bacterium | reverse complement strand
ACGACCATGCCCTGGGCCCGCTCCAGCCAGTACATCTGCTCCTGCCAGGCCAAGTGACCGATCATCCAGCTTATGCAATTCATGGGCGGGAATTGGCGCCGGGCTTCCGGGTCGGTGACATCCTGCAGAGCCCGTACCCATTCGCTGCGGGTGAAGCGAAGTTGTTCAACCAGTGGATGTGTCATGGGATGCTCCTATTGAACGATGGTCTGCTGCAAGCGGAGGAGCTACACTTCCATTGTACACCGCACCACAGCGAAAATCCAGTGCGGTTTTCCTGCAATCAGCAATTCGCTTACCGGCAATAGACCGCGGAAGTAACCGGATACGGCGGATTGAGACGGATTCCCGGCGAAGAATCCGGCTGGTCCTGCGTCTGACCGGAAGCCTGGCGCACGGACCGAACGCCGGCCGCTCAGCACTGATCCTGGGGATCGATCGCAATGACGACCTTGCCCTTGGCGCGGCGCGTTTCCACGTAGCGGAGCGCTTCCGGCACGTCCGCCAGTGGATAACAGCGGTCGATAACAGGTGTGAGCTTGTCCGCCTCCAATAGCTCGGCCAGGAAGGCCAGGTCCCCCTCATGCGGCTTGGCGAGCATGTTGACCATCTTCTGCCGTCCGGTCAGCGCGCGCCATGCGCCCCCAAAGACTAGGCCGGGCAAGAAGCCGGTTGTGACGAAGATGCCGTCCGGCGCCAGCGCGCGTCGGTATTCGGCCACGGAGCGGTTGGCCACCGTGTCGAAGATCAGATCGTAGCTGCGCTCGCCGAGCGTGAAGTCCTCTTGGGTGTAGTCGATGATCCGGTCGGCGCCGATGGCGCGTACCATTTCGATCTTGCCGGTGCTGCAAACCGCCGTCACATCAGCCCCCAGAGCCTTGGCGATCTGCACCGCAAAGGTGCCCACACCGCCCGAGGCGCCGTTGACGAGAACCGTCTGCCCCGGCTGAAGCTGCCCATGATCGCGCAGGCCCTGCAGCGCGGCGACGGCGGCCATGGGGACGGCCGCGGCCTCCGCAAAGCTCGCGCGCGACGGCTTCCGCGCGAGCGCGCGTTCCGGGGCCGTCACATACTCGGCAAAGGCGCCCCGGCGGGCCCCGGAGAGATCGCCGAATACAGCGTCGCCGGGCCGGAAGCGCTTCACGGCGCTTCCCACAGCTTCCACGCGCCCGGCCATGTCGGCGCCGGGTATGGGGTGCTTGGGTCGGCGCAGCCCGCCGCCCAGCCGCACCAGGAACGGTTCACCTTTGAGCAGATGCCCGTCTGCGGGGTTGACGGCGGCGGCATGGACCTTGATCAGGACTTCATCTTCCGCGGGAACCGGCTTGGCCGTTTCTTGAAATTGCAGTACATCAGGCGTGCCGTATTCTGTCTGAATCATTGCTTGCATGGGAATTCGCTCCTTTAATCGTCGGTGCAGTTGGTTGGACATTGAGAAATTAATCGGGTAATTCCGTAGGTGCGGTTTCTTGAAGGTCAACGAAATAATCTGGCAATACCGTAGGTGCAGTTTCCAACCCCACGGGCTCCATCTACCTCTGATGTTCCTGGAAGATCGTGCGGTTGGAAACCGCACCTACGATTAC
>CAYZLP010001225.1:0-1586 GCA_964478635.1 uncultured Caldilineaceae bacterium | reverse complement strand
AGCCTGTCGAAGGCAGCCCCTCAAAACCGCCGCCAGGCCCAAGCTGCACAACACTTGCCCAGAATGATTGGCTGACAGCCAGGCTTCCAAGTACAATAGATATATCTGACCAACGCTTCCCGCTCGCACGCGCGAACATGTTGGCAGCCACTATTGTAACGACAAGGAGCATTCTATGCCAGACCCCCGCGCCACGAAATTGGCGGATATTTTGGTCAATTACTCGGTCGCCGTTCAGCCGGGCGACTGGGTTCTCATCAGCGCACATGTCGGTGCGCTGGAAATGGTGGAAGAAGTCATGCGCGCCGTGGCCAAAGCAGGAGGACACCCTACGGTCAACCTGCGCGCCAGTGAGCTGGACGCTGCCTGGGTCGAAACGGCCAGCGAAGAGCAGCTTGCGTGGCATTCACCCCTGGACGAAATGATGGCGAATCAGCTAGATGCACGCATCGTGCTTTTGGCGCCCGGCAACACGCGCGCCCTTGCCGGGGCCGATCCGGCCCGGCAGCAGATCTTCGAAAGCACGCGGCGCAAATTTCAGGCCGTCTATATGCAACGCACGGCCAGCGGCGAGCATCGCTGGGTCGGCGCCAATGCGCCCTGCCAGGCCTTCGCCCAGGAGGCGGACATGAGCCTGCGCGAATACGAAGACTTCGTCTACGGCGCCACCTTCGCCGATCAGGACGACCCCGTCCAACGCTGGCGCGAGCTGCATGACGAGCAGCAGCGCTATATCGACTGGCTGGCGGACAAGGAGGAGATTGCCGTGCGCGGCCCCAATGCGGAGCTGACGCTCTCCGTGGCCGGGCGCACCTGGATCAACAGCGACGGCAAGCGCAATATGCCCAGCGGCGAGATCTTTACCGGCCCCGTCGAAGCTTCGACCAACGGCTGGGTTCGCTTCACCTATCCCGCCATATCCGGCGGCCGGGAAGTGAGCGGTGTGGAGCTGGAGTTCAAGGATGGACGGGTCGTGCGCGCGGCGGCCGCCAAAAACGAAGAGTTCCTAATCAGCCAGCTGGACACGGACGAAGGCGCCCGCTATCTCGGCGAATTCGCCATCGGCACCAACTATCGCATTCAGCAATTTACCAAGAGCATCCTCTACGATGAGAAGATCGGGGGAACTTTCCACATGGCCGTGGGCGCCGGCTATCCCGAAACGGGCAGTCAGAATCGCTCCAAGATTCATTGGGACATGATTTGCGACCTGCGCAAGGACAGCGAAATCAGCGCAGACGGAGAAGTCTTCTATCGAAACGGCCAGTTTTTGATTTGAGTCGGGAAGTTGGGTAAGGCACAGCGCCTTCAAATTAGAGATCAGTCAGAATCCGCAGCATCAGCCAAATCCGCGGTCCATCTATCCCGCAGAAATGAGAAACGTCCTATGAAAGTTCGCGACATCATGACCAGTCCGGCCATCACCGTGCGGCCGGACGTGCCCGTGCAGGAGGTCGCCCGCGTCATGCGCGAGCGGCAGATCAGCGGCGTGCCCGTGGTGGATAGCGCCGGCCGTCTGCAAGGCGTCGTAACCGAGATAGACCTGATCTCGCGCAATGCGCCGGTCCATCAGCCGACCTATTTCA
>CAYZLP010001224.1:0-1588 GCA_964478635.1 uncultured Caldilineaceae bacterium | reverse complement strand
ACGTTCATGGATAATCTCCTGTTTCGGTCAATGCATTGCACAGCATGGGTGGCTACAGTGGACACAATGGCTTGCTTCCATTGTACACGTCTTCCGGCGCTCGACGCAACGAAATGCGGGACAGCCGGCTGACCATCTCTCTCCATGGAGGCGGAGTTATACCAGAAATCATTGGTTTCCGACAATGCATGCCGGACATGGTAAACTATGCGGGCCTGAAGTCGACCCGTTTGCCGCAACCGGCCAACTCCTTTCCGGTATCTTGCCATGCGCTACCGCCTAATTGGATCACTCGTCATGACGCTCAGTCTTGCGCGGACGCTCCACCCCGTCGCCTATCCGATCTTTCGGGGTCCATCCCTGGTGGCCGCGGCCATCATCACTCACGTTTTCTGGCGCTGGCAGGATGCGGGAGCGCTCTGATGGACCATCGCCAGATGCGCCGCCGCAGGTGGCCCCTCTATCTGACTGCATTCGCTGTGAGCATCGCGGTCGCGTTACTCTATTTTCTCGCCTTCATCTGGCTGCGGCCCGTACCGGCGCCCCAACCGGATGACGTACGGCCCATCGCGCCCGCCAGTTTTGAAGCAGCAATCGCCTCAGCCGCAGCCCTGGGCGCGATTGCGTCGGAACCCGTCAACCCACTCTGTGAGACCAAGCTCCTCCATCACAACGCCCCGACCGCAAAGGTTGCCATCCTCCTTCATGGCTACACGAATTGTCCGGCCCAGTTCGATGCACTGGCCCAACGGCTTCATGCGTCAGGCTATACGGTCTTCGTTCCGCGCTTGCCCCAGCACGGCCTGGCCGATCGCCTGACCGATGCCCTCTCGTCACTCCGGGCCGAGGATCTCATGACGACGGCGGAAGAGGCCGTCAACATTGCCCAGGCTCTGGGCGATGAGGTGATCGTGCTCGGTCTATCGGGCGGCGGCACCATGGCGGCCTGGATCGCCCAAAATCGGGCCGACATAGACCGGGCGGTCATCATCGCGCCCCTCATCGATATCCGCCAGATTCCGCCTCAATTGGAGAAACCATTTACCAATCTGGCGCTGACGGTGCCCAACCTGTCCATCTGGTGGGACGGCCAGTACAAGGCCGCAAGCCCTGACTCGCCCCCCTATGCATACCCGCGCTACTCCACCCGAGCCATCGGCGAAATTCTGCGTCTCGGTCATGCGACGTCGCGTCAGGCGGCGCGGCGGGGGCCCACTGCAGGCGAGATCGTCGTCGTTACCAACGACGCGGACGGCGCGATCAGCAACGAAGCGGTGGACAAGTTCCTGGTTCGTCCCTGGCAGGATCGCGGCGCGCGGGTGGCCACCTATCGTTTTCCGGGCGCGCTGGGATTGGACCACGACATCATCAGTCCCGAGCATCCGGGCGCGCGGGTCGACGTGGTCTATCCCCAGTTGGAGCGCTTCGTTGCAGGGGAAGGCGCCCCGCCTTGAGTGGAATGCGTTTCGCGGATTGCGGAGTGGATCCGCCTTCGACAGGCTCAGGCTGCGGTAGTGGATAGTAGTGCGATTGAAATTGCGTTGTATGTAGGAAAAGTCAGGAGGGTCCCATGACAAAGAAGAAACGG
>CAYZLP010001223.1:0-1593 GCA_964478635.1 uncultured Caldilineaceae bacterium | reverse complement strand
TGATCCCGCAGAGACTGTTGAGCAGCAGGCGTCCCCCCGTGCGCTCGTCGGGTACGGCCCACAGGAGCAAGGGGACGCCCAGGGGCCGGGCAGCCGCGGCAATTTCGACGGCCATGGTGCTGTCGGCGAAGCTTGCTTGCAGGAGGATGACGAGGTCGATGGTGGTCCCAGCAGCATGGGCTGCGCGAAGATAGGTCTGCGCGGCAGCCGCGGCGGCGCCATCCATCAGCAGCTGAGCGCCCGTACCGACGACCGCGTAACCGGCAGTCTCCAGCTGGGCGACGGCCGCATCGGCCACGGACTGGGCCAAAACGACGTCAAAGGTCGGGCGGGCGATGGAGAAAAGGGCGATTGTTGGCATGAGAGAAGTTAATAATTAATGGGAAATGATGAATTGGTAATGGTTAATTCTTACGTGCCGATTTCCCCCGCGATAAACGCTTCCATGTCGATTGGCTGGCCGAGTTGGGCCGAGCGATTGGCGGCCAGGGCGACGGCGGTGGAGCGGAAGCCGTCGTAGAGCGTCGTGTCGATGCGCGACGGGTCATGGTTGCGCACCGCTTCCACGAAGGCGCGGTTGACGCCAAGATGGAAGGGCTCGTCGTTGGGCCACTCCTCCACGCCGGCGGAAGTGAAATGCAGGACACCCTTGTCGGTGACGCGGACCAGGCGATCGCGCAAGGCAAAGTCGGCCGCGGGCCCAAGTTGAATCTCGGGGAAGAGGCCATAGGTGCCGGCGCAGTTGCCCACGGCGCCCCGGGCGTATTGCAGCGTCACCGCGTAGCCATCCCAATCGTCAAAGTCAGCCTCGAAGTTGACCTGGCGGATGTTGTAAGCCGCATAGACGGTCATCACGTTGCCCGCCAGGGCGCGACTGAGATCGATCAGGTGGATGTTCTGGTCCACAATTTGACCGCCCGCTTCCTGACGCCGCCACATCCAGTCGATGGGCGGCCGGGTCCAATACCAGCGCAGGTTGACCAGTGCAATGGGATCGTCGCCGATCAGTTCCCGGGCACGCAGGCAGCCCTGACTATAGCGCCAGTGAAACGCGGTCAGCGCAATGACACCCCGTTCCTGGGCCGCCTCCACCAGCCGGTGAGCCAGGGCGAGATTCAAATCCAGGGGCTTTTCCACAAAGAGATGAAGACCCCGCTCCACACAGGCCAGACCGATTTCGGCATGAAAGCCCGTGGGCGTGCAGATGTAGGCGACGTCCAGCTCATTCTCGTCGAGCATGCGCCGGTAGTCGGTATACGCGCGCCCGCTCCAGGCCGCGGCCATCTTTTCGGCCCGGGCTCCGCTGCGACTACAGGCCGCAACGATCCGCGCCTCGGGCGCGACCGTGCGCAGATGCTCTGCATGAATATGGGCCATGCGTCCGGCCCCGAACATTCCGACTCGCAATTTGGCTTCCTTTCTACAACTCTACCCGACCCGCGCCCGCGTCCCGCGTTCCGGCAGGGGCTCCAGGGGCACTTTGGCGTTGATCGCGCGCTCCAGGTATTCGTAGGGCGGGCCGTCGGTGGGCGCGGCCCAGCGTACGGCATTGGCAATCACTTGGCGCACTTCCGGCATATAGTAGATGGGATA
>CAYZLP010001222.1:0-1596 GCA_964478635.1 uncultured Caldilineaceae bacterium | reverse complement strand
CACGGCTCTGTCTGCTCAGACTCGTCACCCAAGACTCTATACATTGCTATCCCGCCCTCAATACCACCGCCAGCCAGCACGACCGCAGTACGGCAGGTTACCTCCAAATCATCACTGGGCGTGCAGGGTGTAAGCCAGACGGACGTACTCGAATATTTCTCACCGATGACGCCCGTGCCTTTCATGCGAAACTCGATGCTCAATCCGGAGGTTATGTCAAAAGCTTGATTCGAAACGATGCCGCTGTGAAAATCGCCGTCCCCATTGGCCTCAAATGCCGTGGAGCCATCCGTGCCTTCGCCGGAGATGAGGCGGGGGACAGGGTCGCCGTAGACCGTCCATCGTTCGGGATCAATGCCCCCTTCCCAGCTTTCATCCAAGATGACCGTACAGTCGGGCGTGGTTGCCGTGGCCACATTCGAATAGCCGGTATTGCGACCATCCTCGGTGTAGGTGTCGACCCGATAGGTATAGGTCAGGCCGCAGGTGACGCGATTATCGGCAAAGCCGCGTGTGCCCGGATCGACAGCAGCGATTTCCCGCCACTCCCGCCCCGTCTCGGCTCGCTCGATACGCACCACAGCCGCGTCAGTGACTGTGTGCGTCCAGCCCAACTCAATTTGCGTCGGATAAGCGACATTTGCAGTCAGGTTGTCGACCGCCATAAGCGCACCGGGCAACGGTTCGACCTCAACCCTTTCGATGTCGACCGAACAAAAATTGCTGCTGATGTTGCGGCCCGTCTCCCCGACAAATAGCTGCGAATAGACGCCGTCATAGTCCAACGTCCCCGTCACGACGCCGACGCCGGCGACCGCGAGTTCGGCCGCGCCGTCCAGAATCGTCAGGGTTGCCTCGTAGGGACGTCCTTGCTCCACCCATTGCCATGGACCGAGCCAATTGCATCCGTCCGTGCCGCGCGCCAGGTTTACACCGTGGGCGTCGACCAGCGGTCCATTTACCGGACAGCCGCCGCCAAAATAGCCGTAACGGATCGCGATGCCGGACTTCAGGCCGTCGCCAATACCGGCGGACACGAAACAATTGTTTTCCCAGTCGTTGATCTGCCCCTGGACCCGAATGCGTACGTTACCGGAAAAGGCCGGAATCGATCGATAGGCATATTGCTCTCCTTCCCCCCGGACCCGGGCGAGCACCTTACCGTCTGCAATGTCCACCTTGTCGGGCATGGTTACGTCCAGCGCCGCGGGCGTGTCAAATTCCTCAAGCAGGGGATAGGGCTCGAGCGCGTCGCCGTCGCTCTGCGCACGGAGCGCAAGCGAGGACACGGTCAACAGAAACAAGGCGATTGGGAACGCCAAACCGGCCAGACGGAATATATGAACCATACGTCTCCTCAAAATCTCAACCAGGTAGGCAATGGGAGGCGGCGCAGATCGACAAACAAAAAAGCGCAGCACGTCAGGCCGAAGAGCCTCCATGCTCCGCTTATGGATCTGAATCTTACTGGATTGTAGGCTACTATAATGAATCGATCAAATCGCTTCCTTCTGCAGGGCCAAGAGGCCGAGAACATGATCCGAATCCGCTTCGAGCGCAAGATCGCCGATCTCGTCAACGGGAATGTGATGGAGC
>CAYZLP010001221.1:0-1598 GCA_964478635.1 uncultured Caldilineaceae bacterium | reverse complement strand
AGAGTCAACCATCCCGGTATCAATCCGCTACCTGCCCGGCCTGGAGCCCTATCTCTGGCTGCTGCCGCTCACGCTCGGCATATTGGCCGGCATTATTCCGGCGTGGCAGGCCTATCGCAGCGATGTTGTGCAGCGGCTGTTCCCAGGTTGAGACTCATGTTTATGAAGAAGTATTGCCTGTCGGTCTTTCTGATCATCCTGTCTGCTTCGATCGCTCTCGCCTGCACTGCACCCCAGCAGGACGGTTTGGGGGAAGCGCAATTGCCTACACCAGCGATGGAGGCGATGCTTGCACCCGACTTTCGCCTGCCTCAACTGGCGGGCGGAGATCTCGCCCTGGCCGATTTTAGGGGCGAGTGGCTATTGTTGAATTTCTGGGCGACCTGGTGCACTCCCTGCCGCGACGAAATGCCCTATCTAGATGCGCTTGCCCGAGACGAGCGCTCTGGCCTGACGGTGCTTGGCATCAACATGCGAGAAGACCCCGTCGAGGTCCAGGCGTTTGTGGACGAAATGGCCATAAGCTTCCCCATTTTGCTCTATCCTGATGACGAGACGATCCTGACCTACGACATCCGCGGTCTGCCCATTTCTGTCATCATTGCGCCGGACGGGACCGTTGCGCGCCGGATTCTGGGCCCGCTAGCGCCCGGTGAATTCAATGAATGGTTTGCTGCCGCCTCCGACGCGGTGCAGTAACGCGCAGGTGGCCTCTATCGGACCCCACCAGGGCCTGGTGCCTGGGCGTTCAGATTAGCGTTGAGTTGGGAAGAAATCCAGGGGGTGGCTTGACGCCAGTGAGGGGGTCACTTCTCAATGGCGGCCGTTGACCAACGGTAGCACACTGGGGGCGTAGGTCTTGGCCTTCCAAGGACCGATCTCTGCAATCTCCTCAAGCTCTGATGCAGTCCGGGGGCGGCGCTGGGCAATGGCCAGCAGGGTACTGTTGCTGAAGACAATGTCGGTGTCCACACCCCGGTCCTGGGCGGTCTGGCTACGCCAGCGGCGCAGGGACTCGTAGCGCTCCTGGGTGGCTTTGTCGACGCCGTTGCTCAGGCGGGGCGTCGGTTCCGGCAGATCGGGCAGTGGGCGTTTGCGACCCTCCTTGACGGCCGCGACCATGGCCTTGCCGTAGCGCCGAAGCTGATAATCACTCAGGCCCGCGATGTCGCCCAGCTTGGCGGTTGACGTGGGCTGCTGAATGGCGAGGCGTTCGAGCACCCGGTCGCTCACGACCTTGAACGGCGGACGATCCTGGTGCTGGGCTTCCTCTTCGCGCCATTCCCACACGGCTTCCAACACATTCGTCTGGCTGCGCTCGACGTTGCGCGCCGACTTCATTTGCCAGAACGAGCGGCCATTCTGGGGACGAACGTGGTAGTCGACCCGTTCCAAGTGCCCGAAGGCCTCTTTGGCCTCCTCCCACCGATCGGCTTCCTTCAACTCTGCGATCTGGCGTGCCCGCAGCGCCGGGAGATAGTGGGTGTCCATCTGCGCATAGGCGATCTGCTGGGGCGTTAACGGCCGCTTGCCCCAGTTGGTGCGCTGCATGCGCTTGTCGATGACGAGCCCGAAATTATCCTGGAGGATGGAGGCCA
>CAYZLP010001220.1:0-1598 GCA_964478635.1 uncultured Caldilineaceae bacterium | reverse complement strand
ATCAGCATCACGGAGGTTAAGGAAGATGGCTTCTTCCGCACGGGCTATGACTTTATTTACCGCCGGGAGCGCGACGATACCGAACTGCATCCCTACGAGGAGCGCATTGTCCAGTCGGTCTTTGGCTCTAAGGACGAAGTGCGGCTCTCCGACTTGAAAGAGAAATTCTATAGCAAGATCCCGGCCATCAAGGGCGACATGTACGATGCCGTTGTGGATGAAGGTTTCTTTACGACCAATCCGTCGACGGTGCGCAGTGTCTACCTGGGGCTGGGCGTTGCAGGGCTGGTCGGGGCCGTCCTGGTTTCCCTGATGCTGGCAGGCGCATTCGGCAACCTAACGGGCGCCGCCGTGCTGCCGGGCGTGGGTCTGGGCTTCACGGCCTTGGGCATGATTATCTTGGCCCACGCCATGCCGCGCAAGACGGACAAGGGCTCCGAAGCCGCAGCCCGCTGGCTGGCCTTCCGCACCTATCTCAAGGACATCGACAAGTATAGCGACCTGGAGCAGCAGAAGTACATCTGGGACCAGTGGCTGCCCTACGCCATCGCTTTCGGCATTGACGACGAGTACATTCGCAAATTCACGAAGGTCGAAGCGCCGGCGCCCGGTTGGTACATTCCCTCACCGACTCTATACGGCCCCTGGCATCAGCAATACTACGGTACGCCGTGGGCCGGCGGCCCCACGGGCCAATCGGGCGGCAATGGCGGCTTCCCGGGTGGCTTGGGCGGCGGTGGGGAAGGCGGCGGTCTCGGCGGCGGCCTGAGCCAGGGCAGCAAAAGCATGGGGGCAAGCCTCACGGCCATGAGCGCCGGCTTGGGCAGCATGCTCTCCTCGGCCAGCAACACCATGACCAGTCGCCCGGCCAGTTCCAGTTCCAGCGGCGGCGGCTGGAGCGGTGGCGGCGGCTGGAGCGGCGGCGGCAGCTTCGGCGGTGGTGGCGGCGGTGGCGGCGGTGGCGGCTTCGGTTAGGCAACCGCTGCATGAGCCGTGCGTATTGGATAGTGGTTGTGGCGTGATGTTGTGTCGCGTCCAGGCACGTGAGTTGTGAATGTTGATGGAATAAATGGGTGACGCCGCTGTTTCAGAAGTCTGGCTTTTCTCATAAGTCAGACTTCTCTGACGGCTGCGCTCCCACTCACCGGAAGGGGGGCGTTCATGATCGGCAGTGGCCGCGTCGTTGGCGCAATTTTGATGATCGGCAGCGCGCTCTTGCTGCTCGGCTTTGCGATTTGGGCATTTTCGGAGAGCAACATTACCGGCGGCGGCAGGGCCCTCGGCCTCTTCGTTGCCTTGCTGGCCATGGCGCCCATTTTCGGCATCGGCTTCTACGTCTTCCGCCGGGGTACGGTGGAGAAGGAACAATTCTCGGTGGTGCAGCAGGAGAAGAAGATCCTCAACATGGTGCTGACCCAGGGCCAGGTCTCCGTTTCGGAACTGATGGCCGAGCTGCAGCTGCCCCGGGAAGACATCGAAGGAATGATTCGTGATCTGGTGGGCAAGCAACTGTTCAGTGGGGCGATCAATTGGGACAAGGGCGTGCTCTACAGCGTCGAAAGTCAGCAGCTAACCGAAGGCCGCACCTGCCCCAACTG
>CAYZLP010001219.1:0-1600 GCA_964478635.1 uncultured Caldilineaceae bacterium | reverse complement strand
GATGTGATAGAGGGCAATTTTCACATCGGGCGGCGGCTCGCAGACGCCGATGGTCTCCAACGCGATGGGCACCCTGGCCCGGCCCGTCACGGCCTCGGTCAACTGACGCAGCAGTTCGGCAATGTCGACCTCGATTAGGGTTGCCGGCCGCAGCTCCAGGAGGAGCGTACGCATTTCCGCGAGCGCCCCCCGGGTCAGTTGCCGCAACTCGCCCAGGCGGCGCTCGCTCTCCTCCAGGTTGTTGTGCCAGAGGCGGGGCAGCACTTCGGCAATCAGGGTGGCGGAGAAGAGGGTCTGGGTGACTGAATCATGCAGATCTCGGGCAATGCGGTTTCGTTCGGCCGCCACGGCCGCGCGTTCGACCTGCGTGCGCAGACGCGCATTCTCGATAGCGAGCGCGGCCTGATCGCCCACCGTCATGGCCAGCTCGATCTCCTCGGGCGAAAATTTGCGCGGCTCGGCGTAATAGAGCATGAGGGTGCCGTAGATTTCGTCCTTGACGATCAGGGGGACCGAGAGCAGGGCCCGGAAGTCGTCCGTGTGGAAGAGATCGTTTTCGGCCTGATCGTCCCGCTCCACGGCGACGATGTGCATCCGTTCCCCGGTCGACGAGAGGTGCGTGCCCTGGGTATGGACGGACGCAAAGGCGGGCGCTTCATCACCTGGAACCACGCCGGGCAGACCGTGGCTGGTCTCTAGTGTGAAGGTCCGGCTGTCCCCTCGGATGCTGTAGATTGCGCTGGCATCGGCAAAGAGGAGGCGGCAAGCCTGGATGGTTACATGGTCCAGGATGTCGTCCTGGGTGCGGTTGGAATTCAGGATGGTCAGGGTATCGCGCAAGCCGTCGGAGACTTCGCGCCGGCGTTCCAGTTCCCGGGTGCGCTCACGCACGCGCAGTTCGAGCATCTCTTCGGTCTGCTTGCGGCGCGAGATGTCGGTGATGGAACTGATGATGATCGGCCCTTCGGTAGTGTTGACATAACTCAAGCCGGCTTCGATGGGAAATTCGCTCCCATCCCTGCGTCGGCCAGAAAGATCCATGCCCGAGCCCATGCTGCGCACGTGGGGCTCTTCCATATAGCGCTGCCGGTGCTGCACGTGAAGTTTGCGGAAGCGCTCGGGGATGAGCACTTCGATGGATTGGCTTATCAGTTCTTCCCGGGAATAACCAAAGAGGGCCTCCAGCCGCGCGTTGGTATAGAGAATGCGGCCATTGGCGTCGGTGGTCACGACGGCCAAGGGCATAGATTCAAGCAACGTCCCGCGCAGCAGTGCGTGGCGCGCGGCGTCATCCATTTCAGTTTGCGGGTCGTTCCATTGTCCGGCTGCGGATGGATGCACCGGCGCATCGACCGGCGGTTGGGTGCGATTACTCATGACTCTTTCACGTCTAGTATAAGATGGCGTAAATGCTTCGACGGCGCTTAGCACCAGTACCACGACGGAATCCGGCGTGCCTGCCACTGGTAGAGACGGGCGACTCATTTCCGCCGGGATTTACTGATCGTTCTCGTATCTATACACCTTGGCCAAAAATGGAACGCTGATTAGGCGGACTTCGGCGTGAGACTTCGGCGTGAGACTTCGGCGTGAGCTCAGT
>CAYZLP010001218.1:0-1604 GCA_964478635.1 uncultured Caldilineaceae bacterium | reverse complement strand
CGTACCAATACCTCGCGCGCCGGCGGAGGGATGGCTTCCGCCACTGTCGCCGCCTGGGCGGCGTCATCGACCGTCGTGGCCAGCTCGGCCAGCTTCCCCGGATCGCGCCCGGCCGCCTGGATTTCGGCCCAGCGGAAGCAGGCAGCCGTATGGTCCGGCCCGGCTTCCGCCAGGGGCGGCACTTCTTCGCGACAGCGATCGACGACGAAGCGGCAGCGAGGCGCAAAGGGACAGCCACGCGCTTCCTGGTGGAGATCCGGCGGCTGACCCTTGATGGGGATCAGGCGTTCACTGCCGCCTTCGATGGATGGAATCGATTCGAGGAGCCCCAGGGTGTAGGGATGGCTCGTCCGGTCGTAGAGATCGTCTACCGGCGCCAACTCCACGATGAAGCCGGCGTACATGACCGCGACACGCTCGACCAGGCCGGCCACCACGCCGAGATCGTGGGTGATCCAGATGATGGCCATGCCCAGCTCCTGCTGGAGCCGGCGCACCAGCTCGATGATCTGGGCCTGAATGGTCACGTCCAGAGCCGTGGTCGGTTCGTCGCCGATGAGAAGGGCCGGATTGCAGGCCAGGGCCATGGCGATGCCGATGCGCTGACGCTGGCCGCCGGAGAATTGGTGGGGATAGTCCTTCAGGCGGTTTTCCGCATCGGCAATGCCGACGAGCTTGAGCATCTCGATCGCGCGCGCCCGGGCCGCGGCGCGGTTCATCTCCTGATGCTCCTCCAGCGCCTCGGTGAGCTGAATGCCGATAGTCAGGACCGGATTCAGCGAGGTCATGGGATCCTGGAAGACCATGGCGATGTCTTTGCCCCGGATGTGACGCAGCTTTTCGGACGAGAGCTTGAGCAAATCCCGGCCCTCGAAGATGACCTCGCCGCTTTCGACGCGCCCGGGCGGTGAGGGAATCAGGCCCATGAGCGAGAGGACGCCCACCGATTTGCCGGAGCCGCTCTCGCCCACAATGGCCAGAGACTCACCCTTCTCCAGCGTATAGGAAATTCCATTGACGGCGTGGACTGTGCCGGCTTCGGTTTTGAACTTGGTGACCAGATTGCGAACGTCAAGCAGAGGCGCCATTTAGTTTCTCAGCGTTCTAAACAATGTGCTTCGGATCCAGGGCATCGCGCAGGCCGTCGCCGATGAAGTTGATGCTCAAGACCGTAGCCAGAATAAAGAGAGCCGGCGGCATCCACATCCAGGGGCCGTTCTGCAGTACATCCAGGTTGCGGGCCGTCTCCAGCATGTTGCCCCAACTCGGCGTGGGCAGCGGAATGCCGACGCCCAGGAAGCTGAGACCCGCTTCCAGCAAGATCGCTTCATTGATGGCGAAGGTGATGGCAGCCAGCAGTGGCGCGATGACGTTGGGCATGACGTGGACGGTGATGATGGTGAAGTCGCCGGCGCCCAGCGAGCGCACGGCCTGGACAAACTGCTCCTCCCGGATGGAGAGCACCTGGCCACGGACGAGGCGGGCCGTTCCCATCCAACCGAAGAGGCCGATCAGGAGGATGAGGTTGACGATGCTCTGGCCCAGAAAGGTGGCCACGGTCAGAATGATGACGACGCGCGGGAAGGTCATCATGATGTCGGTGA
>CAYZLP010001217.1:0-1607 GCA_964478635.1 uncultured Caldilineaceae bacterium | reverse complement strand
ATGGCTAAGATCAACACAACGCCGCTCAGCGGCATGCGCGATTTCCTGCCCCTGGACGTACTGCGGCGGAACTACGTGATCGACATCGTCACGCGTGTCTACCAATCCTACGGCTTTGAACCGCTCGAAACGCCGACCATGGAGCGATTGAGCACGCTGTTGGGCAAGTACGGCGAAGAGGGCGACCAACTCATCTTCCGCGTCATGAAGCGGGGCGACAAGCTGACGCGCGCGTTGGAGAACGATCCGACCCAGGACAGCGTGGGCGATGCCGGCCTGCGTTACGACCTCACCGTTCCCCTGGCCCGGGTGGTAGCCCAGTATCGCAATGATTTGCCGCGCTACTTCAAGCGCTATCAGATCCAGCCGGTCTACCGGGCCGACCGCCCCGCGAAGGGACGCTATCGGGAATTCTATCAGTGCGATGTGGATGTGGTCGGTTCGTCCAGCCCCACGGTAGAGGCGGAAGTGCTGGCCGCGGCTGCCGAACTTCTGGAGCGACTGGGGTTCGTCGCTGAAGATGCTTTTGCCATGCGCCTGAACGACCGGCGCATCCTGCGCGGCCTCATGGAGGTGACGGGCGTGCCCCCGGCGCTGGAAGACTCGGCCCTGGTGGCGCTGGACAAGCTGGACAAGTTCGGCCTCGACGGCGTCCGGGCCGAACTCGATCAGCGGGGCATTGGATCGGACGCGGCCGCCCAGCTCCTGACGCTCTTTCAAGATACACAATCCTCCAACATCGAGGTGCTGGCCCGCCTCGGCGATTTGCTGGAAGACTCCGAGCAGGGCAGCGCCGGCGTTGCCGGTCTCAAGGAGATCATTCTTTTGGCGGAGGCGGGCCCGGCCGCCTCGCGCCTGCGGGTCGATCCCTATCTGGCCCGGGGCTTGAGCTACTATACCGGCGCCATCTTCGAGATTGAATTTCCGGGCCTAAGCGGCTCCGGCGGTGGTGGCGGACGCTATGACGATCTCATCGGCATGTTCAGCGGCCAGACCCTGCCGGCCTGCGGCTTCAGCCTCGGTCTGGAACGCATTATGCTGCTCATGGAAGAACGCTCTATGTTCCCTGCGCAACTAGCCGGCCAGCCCCAGGTCCTGGTCACCCAATTCGACGAGAGCACCGTCGCGTCGTCCTTGGCTTTGGCCCAGCGCCTGCGCGCGGCCGGCTTGCGGGTCGACGTCTATCCCGACAATGACCGTTACGGCCGCCAGTTCAAATATGCGGAAGAGCGGGGCATTCGCTACGCCGCGATTCTGGGCCCGAGCGAGATCGAAGCGGCGCGCGTCGCCGTCAAGGATCTCGTGACCGGCGAACAGTCGGCTGCTGATGCCGACGAGATCGCGGTCTGGCTGCGCGATCGGCTCTAAAGGCATATAGCGTCGGCGTAGACTGCAGGGCGCCGCAGCCCGTTCGCGCAAGAAGTCTGACTTTTGCCAAAAGTCAGACTTCTATCTACGGCGGTGCAAATATCAGGCCATTCCTCTGCACCTCCTCCGCGCCCTCTGCGCAACTGCCTTGCACCGTCCCTATCCCTTGATCCCCGAAATGGAAATCCCCTCCACAAAGAGCCGCTGGGCCACGAAAAAGACGATGATGACCGGCAGCA
>CAYZLP010001216.1:0-1613 GCA_964478635.1 uncultured Caldilineaceae bacterium | reverse complement strand
GCATGGGAAGATTGCCCAAATGCTGCCATAGATCACACGCCTCCTGGACGGCTTTCCGGGCGCGTTCCCACTTGCCGATCCCCGCGTAGGCGTAGAAGACGTCGTGCAGGGCAAAGGCCAGTTGCTCCTGCAGACCGAGCCGCCGCGCCAGCGCCACCGCCTCCTCCCCATCGACGAGTCGTTGTTCTGGATCGCCGCCGGTATACGCGCTCAAAATGAGAAGATTCCACAGAATCCGCGCCTCCGCAGCCCGGTCGCCCAGGCGGAGGGCGATGCCGCGCGCCCGCTCCAGGATCTGTTGCCCGAGGGCGGGATCGCGTGCGAAATTCACCGTCGTGCGGATGGCGGCCCGGCCCAGGAGCGCGGTGAGGACCGCCGCCTGCGCCCCGCGTGCGGCGGCGACGCGTTCCAACTCCTTGTAGACTGCGATGGCCGCGTCATGGCGCGCGCTCAGTTCCAGGACGCGGCCCAGGCGCGTGTAGAGATAAACCTGACGGTCGAAGTCCAGCGACGCGCCGGCTTCACCCTCCAGCAGTTCGAGTGCGCGGCGGTAGTAGGTCACGGCTTCGTCGCCGGCGTAGACCGCGGCCGCGGCATCGCCCGCGATCGTCAAATAGTGGACGGCCCGCGCCGTGTCGCCCGCATGGAGATGATGGTGGGCCAGTTGGGACGCAATGAGTGGGGCTTCGGGACCGTAGAACTGCTCCAGTTCGCGGGCCACGGCCCGGTGCAAATAGGCACCGTGCACCGGGCTCAACTGGGTGTAGAGATACTGTTGAAACACGATGTGGCGGAAGCGATATTGGGAAAGTTGGCGAGTTCCGACGCGCTGCATACCCTGGGCGGCGACAAGTCGCCCCTCCTGCCCCAACTCATGCTCCAGGAGATCGATGACTTGGCCCTCATCCAGGGCCTGAATGTGGGCAAGCGTCTCCGCGCCGAAGCTCTCGCCGACCACACTGGCCGTCTCCACCAGACGCTGCGCCAACGGAGGCAGGCGCCCAATCCGCTCTTTGACGATGCCCTCGACCCGCGCCGGCAGGATGTGCCAGTCCAGCGCGGGCGACGCCACCCATTCGCCGCTGTCGTTGCGCGTCAGGTCGCCCCGGTGCTGCAGGCCGCGCAGCATCTCCGCGGTGAAGAGCGGATGGCCTGCCGTTTGCCGGTAGAGGGCGTCGCGGAAGGCGCGGTTCAGTCGATTGGGTTCGCTGTCGACCAGGGCATCGACGAAGGCGCGGCCGTCGGTCTGGTTCAGCCGGATCTGAATGTCGCCGAACCCACGCTGCAACTCGTTGAGCAGCGGTTCCAGCGGATGGCGTTCCCCGCCCCGTCCCAGCGCGACCTCGGCCGCCCGGTAGATGCCCACCAGCAGGATCCGTTCTCCTGCCAGGCGGCGGCTCAGGTGAAAGAGCAGGTTGATCGAACCGAGGTCGATCCACTGCATGTCGTCGATGACCAGCAGGAGCGGCTGTTGCCGCGCCAGCCGGCGCAGTACCCGGGTGTACTGCGCCAGCAGGTCGCTCTGCTGCAATTGCATGCGTGCCGGTTGCGTTTCGCGCCGCTCAATAAGCGCATGTAGGCGTTCCAGAAGCGGCTTCTCCGGCCCCGGCAGC
>CAYZLP010001215.1:0-1618 GCA_964478635.1 uncultured Caldilineaceae bacterium | reverse complement strand
CCGCCCGCTTCCATGAGGAGCAGCGTCAGTCCGGCAACGACGAACATGGGCAGCGCGACCTGCAGCGCAACGTTCAAAAAGGCTTTGCGCGACCGTTCCTCCGGTAGGCGACCCCACTCGACCCAGCCCAGATAGAGCAGGCTGGGCGCGAGCACGACCGTACTGGGGTGTGTGGCGTTGGTCAGGGCCAGCACGCTCGCCGGCAGCCAGAGCGCCCGGCGCCCCCGAAGAACACCCATGCCAAGCCAGAGATAAGCCAAAACGCCGGCGGCAGCGAAGCTGTAGTTTTCGACATAGCCGAAGAAGAGCTGCATCAAACCCAGGCTGGACAGCAGCCCAAAAGTGACCCAGGCCGGGGCCAGACGGCGATCTGCCGCCAGCGCCAGCACAGCGCCCAGATAGAGCGCCCCGGCAACGGGGCTCAGGATGCGATAAACGGGCAGGGCATCTTCCCAGCCCCTGGCCGGTCCCAGCAAGTGCCAGAGCCGGCTGTGGAGTTGCACGTCCAGGGGGGCTTGCCAGGAATGGGTCAGGCGCAAAGCAGGATCGGGCCAGGCCAGACCATTGGCCAGCATATAGGCATCTCCCCACCGGGTGTGCACGATGGGAAAGGCGAAAAACGCCGCAAACAAGAGAAGTGCCAGCACGTAGTAGATGGCCGACAATCGCCCGCCGCCTTGGCGCGCCTCGAATTGAAAATCTCGGTTGCGCTGCCACCAGCCCAGCGTGCCGATCAGGGCCAGGGTGCCCAGCCAGACCGCCCAGGCAGGCAAATCGGTAATGGGCCAGAAACCCCACCAGGCCGCCTCGGCGCTGTCGGGGGCGGGAATCGCGGTCGGCGTCGGCGGCAGCGTACGGACGTAGAGATGGAGTCCCCAGATGACGACTGCGCACAGTTGAAGCGCCAGTACAAGCCCGTGATGCGCGCGCGCTGCCTCGCCTGCAGCAGCAGGCGTCGATGATACCGTAGGATTCTCCGGCATATCCCCGTGGATCTCTACGTGGGTCTCTACGCCTTCCCCGCGTTCTCTGTGCAACGTCCCTTGATTCCTTGCGCAGCGCCCTCAATGACGCCAGTAAATCCCGGCGGAAATAGGTCGGACAAAAAAGACCGGTTACCCGTACGGCGGCAACCGGTCTGCATTGGAATGACCAGGGCGGTTATTGACCGATAATCACGAACTCAGCGGCCACCCAACCGCCATCGGGATTGTCCGTCTCTGCAGCGCTGGAGCCGGCAATCTGCACCCAGGCGCCATCCTCGGACTGCCCGAGCAGCTCATACTCTTCGCCGTTGTAGACATAGCCAACGATCTCGGCATCCGTGTTGGGCTCGCTGCGTACGCGCAGCCGGGTACCATCGGTGAAGATCTGGACGAAGCCGGCGGCTGGCGGGGCGAGCTCGCGGAACAGGGTCTTGATCTGCTCTTCCATTTTGGGGCTGTACTTGGACTTTTTGCCATTGCCGATCTTGCGCCAGCCGTTGGTGTCGTCGCGGTCCTGGTAGGTGAACTCTTCTTCCTGGTCATCGACCCCAAAAGAATCATCATCCGGTTCTTCGGGGGTGGGGCGCTGGGCTTCGAGGACTTCGTAGAGCTTGCGGCGAAGGGTGCTCAGG
>CAYZLP010001214.1:0-1620 GCA_964478635.1 uncultured Caldilineaceae bacterium | reverse complement strand
TTGGCAGACGGGATTTGATTTAATGAAACGGTATCTCCAATTTCATCAACAAGGGAAAGCCGGGAAAGCCCGGTTGATTGGGTTGAGGGATATTCTTATTGGCTGGCGGCCTCGTCTGCTTATTCTGGAATACAGGAAGGGAAAAGAACGACTGAAAGGCGGTTAACGGGCGCCTTTCAGTACGGTTCAGCCTTTACATATATTCAAAGATCCCCAGCCGCCGCTCTTCTTTCCAACGCCCCCGCGTAAAATCCGGGAACTTAACCGGCACGCCGCCCAGGTCGACGGAGATCGAGGACAGGGGCGTGACGACCGACCAGTCGACGGCGTCGTAGACGTCCATATCCAGGGGCCAGCCGTTATTCAGGCAATCGACGATGCGGTAGAGCATCACGAAGTCCATGCCGCCGTGGCCGCCGTGCTTTTCGATGCCGTCCTGCAGTTTCGCCCAGATGGGGTGGCGGAAGCGCTCGCGGTATTCCTGGTACTCCTTCTCCCCCAGCCAGTCGTGCCCTTTGCCGGCCAGCGACAGGCGGCTGGGATAGCCTTCGTGGTAGGCTTTCGTTCCCGCCAGGGCGTTGATGCGGCTGTAGGGCCGCGGCGTCACGACGTCGTGCTGCACCAGGATGGTGCGTCCCAGGTGGGTGCGGATCAGCGAGGAGTTCATATCTCCGTGCTTAAATTGCTTGCGGTTGTAAAACTCATTGAGTGCATCGAGGCGCTGGGTATAAGCGCTCAGGTTGGCCTGCCTGCTGCTCATGGAAACGAGGTGATCGAAACGGTCGCCCCGGTCGATATCCATGTACTGGGCCACCGGCCCCAGGCCGTGAGTCGGATAGAGGTTGCCATCTTTGGTCTCGTGATGGCGCACCCTCCATTTCTGATAGTAATACGTATCGCTGAAGAGGGCATCACGCAGATCGTGAATATAGGCTGCTTCACCATGAGTGAGCTCGCCGAAAACGCCCTGCTTGGCCATATTAAGCACCCAGAGTTCCTCATCACCATAGCAGACATTCTCCATCATCATGCAATTGCGCTGGGTCTGCTCAGCAGTATCGACCAGTTGCCAGCACTCTTCGATCGTCAGGGCTGCCGGCACTTCGACCGCCACATGCTTACCCTGACGCATAGCCTCGACGGCCATCGGGGTATGCAGCTCCCAGGGCGTGCAGATGATCACCAGGTCGATATCGTCGCGACGGACCATCTCTTTCCAGCCGTCCAGGTTTCCGCTGTAGGTTACCGGCTTCTGGCCGTTCTCCTTCAGGGAGGCCATGGCCGCATCGACCTTTTCCTTGCGCACATCACAAAGCGCGGTGATCCGGGCCTTGTCGGGATAAACGGCATTGACCAACTTGGTGATGCCGCTGCCCCGGTTGCCAAGGCCGATAATGCCGACCTTCACCTGCGGGATAGCGCCAACCCGCAGCCCAATGACCGATTCCCCCTGCGCGGGCCGGGGAGCGGCGAGGCGTTCCAAATGCTCCCGAATGCTTTCTTCCTGGTTCTGGCTTTTTCCAAATAACCAGCCGGGCAGTGCTGAGGCCAGGCCGGTGAAGGCGGAAGCCTTTAAGAATGAACGTCTTTTGAATGCTCCTTTCATATTCCTGCTTTTAG
>CAYZLP010001213.1:0-1623 GCA_964478635.1 uncultured Caldilineaceae bacterium | reverse complement strand
ATGAACGGACAGCTGGCGCCCATGCAAGCCTTCACCTCGGGCAAATTGAAAATCGAAGGCGATGTCATGCAATCCCAGCTCATCGAAAAATTGTTCAGAATGAACTGAACATTTATCGATTCACAACGATATTCCAACGGTTGCGTATCACGCCCAAGGTCAAGGCGCCCGAGCCAAAAATGGTGAGGCGACCTCGAGGGTCGCCGCAGCCAGCTTTGGCGAAGGGCAACGCCGAGATTGGGTGTGATACGCAACCGCAGCAAAGGAGTTGATATGGTCGGGATTACCTCTTTCGGCGCCTACATCCCCCGCCTCCGTCTGGACCGCATGGCCATCTTCCGGTCCATGGGCTGGTTCGCACCGGCCACCGTCATGGTCGCCCAGGGCGAACGCGCCATGAGCAACTGGGACGAGGACAGTCTCACCATGGCCGTCGCCGCTGCCCGAGACTGCCTGGCGGGCATGGACAGATCAGCGATCGACGGCCTCAGCCTGGCCTCGACCACCCTGCCGTTTGCCGATCGCCAGAATGCCGGCATCGTGGCCACGGCCCTGAACCTGCGCAGCGACATCCTCACCGCGGATTTCACCGCGTCCCAGAAGGCCGGCACCACCGCCCTGATCGCCGCCCTGGATATGGTCAAGGCCGGCGACCGCCGTCAGGTTCTGGTCAGCGCCGCCGACCGTCGCGAAGCCAAAGCCGCCTATTTTTACGAGATGTGGTTCGGGGACGGCGCAGCGGCCATCAGCGTGGGGGACGCCGACGTCATCGCCGAATTTTTGGGCAGCTACTCGGTTTCCTACGATTTTGTGGACCACTACCGGGCCTCCGGCAAGGCCTACGACACCATGTGGGAGGAGCGCTGGGCCCGCGACGAAGGCTATGCCAAAATCATCCCCGAGGCGGTCAACGGGCTGATGGCCAAGCTGGGTATCGGCATGGACGATGTGGACCGGCTGGCCTACCCCTGCTTTTTCAAGGCCGAGCACCGCAGGATCGCCCAACTGCTCGGCGCGGCACAGGATAAGGTCGTGGACAACCTGCACGAAGTCTGCGGAGAGACCGGAACCGCCCACAGCCTGCTCATGCTCTGTGCCGCCCTGGAAGCCGCTCAACCGGGCGACCGTATCCTGGCCGTCGGCTTCGGCCAGGGGTGCAATGCCCTCTGCTTCAGGGTTACCGAACGGATCCTCGATTTGAAGCCCCGCAACGGGGTCCGAGGATCGCTGGCGCATAAAACGACCATCGACAACTACCCCAAGTACCTCACCTTTCGCGACCTGATCCGGACCGAGATGGGTCTCCGGGCCGAAGCGCCCACCCAGACGGCCATGACCGCCCTGTGGCGCAACCGCGATATGCTGCTGGGTCTGGTGGGCGGCCGCTGCGAGGCCTGCGGGACGGCCCAATTCCCCAAAATGGATATCTGCGTCAATCCGGCCTGCGGTGCCGTGCATACCCAGGTCGACTGCGAATTCGCCGATCAACCGGCGGCGATCAAAACCTTCACGGCGGATCTGTTGGCCGTCTCCATGGACCCGCCGCATTGCTATGGCATGATCCAGTTCGACGGCGGCGGACGCCTGATGGCCGATTTCACCGACTGTACCATTGACGACCTG
>CAYZLP010001212.1:0-1623 GCA_964478635.1 uncultured Caldilineaceae bacterium | reverse complement strand
TCGTAGAGCTCGTACGTCGGCCCACCGCGGAGCTGGCGGTACTGGGTCCGGACCAGGTAGCCGATCCGCTGCGCGGGGCCGTCCGTCCGGGTCTCCTCGACGTTCCAGACGGCCGTGCGCTTGTCGACCATCCAGTCACCTCGGTCGAGGCGGACCGGGAGGCTCGTGCTGCGGCTGCCGATGCTCACCGCCATCTCGTCCGACCGGCGCGCGCGATTGTTCGCGCAGCCCGCCAGCACGAGCATGACGCCGACGAGAATCCACGGAACCTGCCTCGTGACCATGCGTTGCCTCCCGCCCAAGGTGCCTAGCATACGCATCCCGCCCGCGGCTGGCCAAGCCTCGGGGCGCCCGACGGCACGAGTCGATTGACCGATCCCCGATCCCACCTCGCTTCCCTCGAACACTGGCTCGGCCCGGAGGGTCCCGTTGCCGCCGCGCTCACGGGGCCCGAGGGCGGTTACGAGCACCGTCCCGAGCAGCAGGCCATGGCGGAGGCGGTGGCGCGCGCCCTGTCATCGCAGGGTCACCTCGTGGTCGAAGCGGGCACGGGCGTCGGGAAGTCCTTTGCCTACCTGGTGCCGCTCCTCGCGTGGGCCGCGGACACCGGGGCCACCGTCGCCGTGGCCACCAGCACCATCGCGCTGCAGGAACAGCTCGTCCGCAAGGACCTGCCCCTGCTGGCCCAGGCCCTGCCGTTCGAGGTCAGCTTCGCCCTGGTCAAGGGCCGGGCGAACTACCTCTGCCTGCGCCGGCTGGGCATGGCCATCGAGGACGCGGCGTCCCTCTTCGACGACGACGGGCCCCGCGCGGAGCTCGAGTCCATCCGTGCCTGGGCGAGCACGACCGTGGAGGGCAGCCGTCAGGACCTGCCCTTCCGCCCGTCTCCGGGGGTCTGGGACCTGGCGCGCGCCGAGCAGGGGAACTGCAAGGGACGGAGCTGCGCCCACTACGCGCGCTGCTTCTACCAGCGCTCCCGACGGCTCGCGCACGAGGCGCGCCTCCTCGTGCTCAACCACCACGTCCTCATGTCGGACCTGGCGCTGCGTCGGTCGGGTGCCTCGTTCCTCCCGAAGGTCGACGCCGTCGTGATCGACGAGGCGCACGACCTGGAGGACACGGCGGCGGAGCACCTGGGCCTCCGGTTCACCAGCGTCGGGACGGCGACGGTGCTCGGCCGCCTCTGGCACGGGCGCCGTCGACGCGGCCTGCTCGCGCGGCGGGGTGCGGAGGCGCTCCAGCAGGACGTGCAGGCCGCCGGGCGCGTGGCCCGGCGCTTCTTCGGTCTCCTGGCCGCCTGGGCCGAGGAACGCGGCGAGCCCGGCGGGCTGGTGCCTCTGCAGGACGGCTTCCCGCTCGACGACACCCTCTCGCCCCACCTGCGCGACCTGGCGGAGGGCGTGGGCCGCCTGGCCCGGAACGCCGAGGACCTCGACGCCTCGATGGAGCTCGCCGCGCGCGCCCGTCAGCTCGACGCCATGGCGGACGTGCTCGAGGATCTCGTGCAGCCCCGCGACGGGGAGGTGCGGTGGATCGAGCCCGGCGGCGGCCACCGCGTCGCGGTGGCGAGCGCGCCGGTCGACGTCGGGGCGCTCCTGCCGGAGGTGCTGTGGACGCAGCACT
>CAYZLP010001211.1:0-1623 GCA_964478635.1 uncultured Caldilineaceae bacterium | reverse complement strand
TACCCCGAATCCGAAAGGTGGTCGACCCCCATGCACCAGCGCCCCATCCGGCGCCGCCGGCCCACGCTCGCTCACTTCCAAAACTCTGCAGCGCCCGGTCGCGCCGGTTAAACTCAGTCCGCCCATGCGCAACGCATATCCTCCAGCGACGATACAGAAGCGCGGGCTTGTCTGTCGACCGGTCGCGCCCGCGCATTTTCCATTGGACAGGCTGACAGGCTGGCTGAGCCTGGACGCGGGATCGCCCTGCGCAGTCCCCGGACGACGCGGGCCAGGCGCATGCATTTCATCCGCATCGACAGGAGAAACCGGCGCATGACAACGGCAAGCGGCACTCCCAACGCGTTTCATCGTCGCCTGGCGCTTCTGCGTGTGCTCTGTCGGGAGAGCATGGCCCAGCGCGAACTGGCGCAGATTACGAATCAAGAACTGGGCTATCAGGCCTACGAACTCGATGACGAGCGCAAATTGCGCAATGATATCAAGAATGATGTGCGCGCCTTGCGTACCTGGGGCGTCGAGATCGAATGTAAACCGCCCGACTATGAATACCGTATCAATAGCTTTGGCGACTTCTCGCCGGTCGATCTGCCACCGGCCGACTTCCAAACCCTGGCCTTCCTGGCAGAGACATTTGAGCCCGGCACGCCCAATCACGAAGCGGTCCAGCGCCTCCTAGCCCGCATTACCGGCTGGCTGCCACCGGACGCGCGCCATAAGTTTCCCGGCGTGCGTCAGTTCATCCAGATCAATCTCCAGCGGCGTGACAGCGACGCCATCGATCCAAAGCTCTATGCCGAACTTGGCGCTGCGGCGGGCAAGCGTTTCGTCCGTTTCGACTACATCGCACCCGGTCAAGAAGACGGCCTGCCCCGCACCCATACAGTTCAGCCCTGGCGACTCTACTTCGACACGTGGCGGGGCCATTATTATCTGGATGGCTACCGCACCGAGGTAAGCGGTCCGTACGGCCTGTGGAAAAAGGAGACCTGGCACCCTTATCGGATCGGACGAATCCTGCCGGCCACGCTGGAAGTGCTGGCCCAACGCTTGCCCCCGGAAGAGCCCCGCCGCAAGCGCTACCGGATCGAGTACAAGTTGGCGCCTGAGATCGCCCGGGGCGGTCAAGTGACGGCCCACTTTGATTCCATGGTCGTAGATCCAGGCGACGCAGACGGGTGGGTACGCGTCGCCGCCGAGACTACGAACCTGTTTCGGGCGCGACAAATCCTGCTAAGCTACGGCGCGGGCTGCGTGGTGCTGGGCGGTCCGGAGATATTGGCGGAGATCCGGCGTCATGTTGCGGGGATGGCGTCCCACTACGGGCAGGACGAGTGATGCGCGGCGGGTGACGGTGCGACAGGCGTCAGCGCCGAAACGTTGGTCAAGGCCAAACTTTTTGGACGTGGGTAATATTTTACACCACCCCCGTGCCACAATGAGCGGGAAAGGAGAGCACGCAAAGCCATGCACCCGCTGATTACCTTGTTGATGATGATTTTGACCGCCCTGGCCACCTGGCTCATGATCGACGCCTCCCGGCGCTGGAACCAGGGGCGGGGTCTCCTGCGCCGGCCGGACGTCGTCGCCCTGGAGAACGAAGAGCGCATGTGGCAGGCCCGC
>CAYZLP010001210.1:0-1623 GCA_964478635.1 uncultured Caldilineaceae bacterium | reverse complement strand
GTTGCCCTCTTGGAGTCGCGATGACAGATTGCGTCCTCCGGTCACGCGAAGATTGATTCATCGCCGGCACGAGTCGGCGCAAGGACTGGACAAGGAGCATGACGCTATGGTTGACTTGGTCGTTTTGGGCGGCGGTCCCGCGGGCGTAACGGCCGCGCTGCGCGCCCGGGAGTTGGGCGCGGCCGTCACATTGATCGAACGGGGCGCGCTGGGCGGCACCTGTACCAACGACGGCTGCGTTCCGACCCGGGTTCTGGCCAAGGCCGCGCGCCTCGCCCGGGATGCGCGTCAGTTTGATGCATACGGCCTGACGCCCTGCATGCCGGAAATCGACTTCCGCCGCCTGCTCAATCGAGCCCAGGAAATCGTCTACACTGTCCATGAGAAGAAGCAGCTGCTCAGCCATTTGGACGCAGCCGGCATCACCACGATCGCCGAACGAGGCGGCGCCCGCTTCGTCAATCCCCACACGGTTGAGTTGGAAGACGGCACGCTGCTGCAGGGCGACAAGTTCATCCTCTGCGTGGGGGGCCATGCGCGCCGCCTGCCTATCGCCGGCGCCGATCTGGCACTGACCCACAGTGATATCTGGGCACTTCAGGCGCTGCCCCGTTCGGTGGCCATCATCGGGGCAGCGGCCACGGGTTGCCAATTGGCCACCATACTCAACACCTTCGGCGCCGAGGTGCATCTGCTCGATCTGGCGCCCCAAATTCTGCCCGCCGAGGACGCCATGACGGCCGAGCAGGTGCGGGCCGCCTTCGACCGGCGCGGGGTTCGGGTACTGACCGGCATCGAGGGCGTGACGGCCATTGAACGCCGCAATGCTGAACTCATCCTGCACTACGGCGCCGAGGGCGAGGATCGGGAGTTGCCGGTCGCTACCGTCATCCAGGCCGTGGGTTGGCCGGGCAATGCCGATCTGCTCAACCTGGACGCAGCCGGTGTGGAGACTGCCCGCAGCTACGTCACGGTCAACGATCATCTCCAGACCAGTGCGCCCCACATCTACGCGGCCGGCGATATCACCGGCCGCATGATGCTGGTCCAGAGCGCAGGCTACGAAGCGCGCATTGCAGCCGAAAACGCCATTCTCGGCCATGGCCGGACCTACGGTCACCACATCGTGCCCCACGGCGGGTTCACCGATCCCGAATACGGCAGCGTCGGTTTGACCGAAGCTGCGGCCGCGGGAACACACACTATCGCGGTTGCGCAAGTGCCCTATGCCGACCTGGACCGGGCCGTCATCGACGATCGCACCGAGGGACTCTGTAAGCTGATTGCCGAACGGGAGACTGGCCGCCTGCTAGGCGCGCACGTAGTGGGCGAACAGGCGCTGGAGATAGTCCATATGGTTGCCGCAGGCATGGCTTCCGGCATGACGGTCGATCAATTGGCCGCGTTGGAGATCGCCTATCCAACCTATGCTGCCGTCCTAGGTCTGGCGGCCCGGCGCATTGCCGCCGAGTTGGGCCGGATGACCGTCGATCCCGAATGGCGCGCGCTCTCCCGGATCGACGGGCGCGCCCTGGTCGGCGAGTGGGAAAACCGGGCATAAAGCATATCATGAGCTATGACGCACTCATCGTCGGCTCCGGCCCCAATGGACTGGCCGCTGCC
>CAYZLP010001209.1:0-1624 GCA_964478635.1 uncultured Caldilineaceae bacterium | reverse complement strand
GACCAGAGGTAGATGGAGCCTGTGCGGTTGGAAACCGCACCTACGGGATTGCCCGATCGATTTCGCGATGTCCAAAAAATCGTGCCTACTTTGCCTCACCGTTGGCCTCAACATTCGATTACGTTCACGGCGAGGCCGCCCCGGGCCGTCTCTTTGTATTTGGTCTTCATGTCGCGCCCAGTTTCGCGCATGGTCTTGATGACTTTGTCGAGCGAAACGAAGTGCTCGCCGTCGCCGCGCAGCGCCATGCGCGCGGCGTTGATCGCCTTGACCGCGCCCATGGCGTTGCGCTCGATGCACGGGATCTGCACCAATCCGCCGATGGGGTCGCAGGTCAGGCCCAGGTTATGTTCCATGCCGATTTCAGCCGCGTTTTCCACCTGGTCGGGCGTGCCGCCCCGCACCTCGGCCAACCCGGCCGCGGCCATGGAGCAGGCCACCCCCACTTCGCCCTGACAGCCCACGTCCGCGCCGGAAATGGAGGCGTTCTCCTTGTAGAGCACGCCGATGGCGCCGGCCGTGAGCAGAAACCGCACCACGTCGTCCTCGGCCGCGGCCGGGCTGGCAGCATTGAAGCGGGTCCAGTAATGCAGCACCGCGGGAATGATGCCAGCCGCGCCGTTGGTCGGCGCGGTGACGACCCGGCCGCCCGCGGCGTTCTCTTCGTTGACGGCCAGAGCATAGAGGTTGACCCAGTCCATGATGTTGAGGGGATCGCGCAGGGCGGCTTCCGGGTTGGTGCTCAGTGTGCGACAGAGGGCCGGCGCGCGGCGCTTCACCTGCAGCCCGCCGGGCAGAACGCCGTCCGTCCGGCAGCCCCGGGCCACGCACGCCTCCATAACGTGCCAGATGTGGAGGAGATCCCGGCGCACGTCGGCCTCGCTGCGCCAGACCTTCTCGTTTTCCAGCATGAGCCGGCTGATGGAAAGATCATGATCGCGGCAGAGCGCAAGGAGCTCCTCGCCGCTGCGGAACGGGTAGGGCAGAGCCGTGTCGTCTACCTTGATGCGGTCGGCGCCGGTCGCGGCTTCGTCCACCACGAAACCGCCGCCCACGGAGTAGTAGGTGCGCAGGCGGATTTCTTGGCCGGCCGCGTCGTAGGCGCGAAACTCCATGCCGTTGGGATGGTAGGGCAGGGCCTTGCGTTGGAAGCGCAGATCGCGCCGGGCGTCGAACTCGATGGCGTGGCTGCCCAACACCTGTAGCGTGCCCGTGTCGGTGATGCGGGCCAAGCGCGCGGGAATGGCGTCCGGATCGACCCGGTCCGGTTCTTCCCCCTCCAGCCCCAGGAGCACCGCTTTGTCGCTGCCGTGGCCCTTGCCGGTTGCGCCCAGGGAGCCGTATAGATCGCATTTGACCCGGACGGTGTCGGCCAGCAAGCCGTCCCGCTGCAGACCGGCGGCAAAGCGACGCGCGGCATGCATGGGGCCCACGGTGTGCGAACTGGAAGGACCGATGCCGATCTTGAAGAGATCGAAGACGCTGATTGCCATGAGCGATTTTTCCTTAGAAGAAATCCGAGCCAGGCACCCAGGTCTGGCGGTGGGGAAAGAGCGTGTCGAGGACGGGCAGCAGCGCGGCAGGAATCTGCACGTCCGGCTGCTGCGCGGCCCAGCGCGCCGGG
>CAYZLP010001208.1:0-1625 GCA_964478635.1 uncultured Caldilineaceae bacterium | reverse complement strand
AGCAGCAGGTGCTGCATGCCCAGGGGCAGCAGCCTGGGGCCGATCCACTCTTCCAGGCGATGGGCGTTGCCCCCTTCGGTGATGCCTACGCAGACCGCGGGAATGCCCCGGCTGAGCGGGATATTGGCGTCGGTGCTGCTGATGCGCAGATCGGGTCGACCGGTCAAACCGGCGCCGCCCAGGGCTCGCTGGGCCGCCACCACGAGCGGGTGGTCGGCCGCGATCTCGCCACTGGGTCGGTCGCCGATTACCTCCATGGTCACTGTGATGCCTCGCTCCTGCCAGGGGCCCGTCTGATACCGGGCCACGATCTGCTGGACTTGTGCATCGAGCCGGGCCAGGGTCGCCGTGGCTGCGCTACGCAGGTCCAGTTCCAGGGATGCGTCTTGCGCAATGGTGTTGATGGAAGTGCCGCCGCCGATGCGTCCGATGTTGAAGGTCGTGCGCGGGTCGGCGGGCACCTGCATGGTCGCCAGGTCCGCGGCGAGCTGCACCAGGGCGTGAATTGCACTGCCGGCCCCGAAATCGCTCCAGCTGTGACCGCCCGGCGCCTGCGCGGCGATGCGATAGCGCTTGGAGCCCAGGGCCCGGTGAACGATCCGGCCCAGGCCCATGCCCTCGATTACGATGGCCGCGCCGACTCGTTCCTGCAGTCGATCCATGGCGGCGCGCATCCCCCGAAGGTCCCCCAGCCCCTCCTCGCCCGTGTTGGCCACCAGCCAGACGTCGACCGGGGGGACGTGGTGGCGCAGAACTTCCCCCAGGGCGATCAGGCTGGCAACGCCCGTCGAGTTGTCGCCGATGCCGGGGCCGTAGATGCGTTGCTTCTCCCGGTCAATGCGGACGGTCAGGTCCGTTTCCTGGGGGAAGACCGTATCCGTATGGGCGCTCACCAGGACGGCGGGGCCGGCGCCTTGGCCCGGGATGCGGGCGTAGACGTTGTCCACGTCATCCTGACTCACGTCGTGGAGGTTGAGGGCCCGAAAGCGCTGGGCAACCCAGGCGGCGCGCTGGGCCTCGTCACCGGTGGGCGCAGGAATCTGCTGGACCTGGACGCAGAGTGCCGCCAGTTCTTTGCGCCGGCTCCGATAGCCGGCGGCTGCTTCAATGATCTCCGGGTACCCACTCAAATCCAGCATGATTGCCGCCGCAATAAAAGGATGAAAGAAGGACGGTCTTGCTTCATCGGGTCAGCAGTTCACGCTTAGGCGAACAACGAGATTCCTTGCTAGCGTTTCGCCGTTGCGATCATGCCTGCCCACACCCGCTCGGAATGACAGAGCGAAAACTACTCCAGTAGCCAATAAAAAATGCTTCGCCCCATGGGACGAAGCAGCTCTCCGCGGTACCACCCAAGTTGTCAACAGGACGTCGCCCGGTTGACCGCTCTAACGCCGATAACGGAGCAAACCGGAAAGCCCTAGCCGCCAGGCGGTTCAGACTTTCACTCACGGGTGGTGCTGTCAAAAACGGACTCGCCGTGGCTTTCAGCCAGTGGCCACTGCTCTCTATGAATCCTGGCGTTTGAAACAGGTCCCGCTCAACGCATTCTGTTCTGAAAATTGTGTGGGAGATACTGGACTTGAACCAGTGACCTCTACGATGTCAACGTAGCGCTCTAGCCA
>CAYZLP010001207.1:0-1626 GCA_964478635.1 uncultured Caldilineaceae bacterium | reverse complement strand
CGGACACGGTCTACGTTGTCCCCATCAAGAGTGATTCGGAGCATTATCCGCCGGAAGGGAAGCTGCGCGTCTATCGCAGCCGCACCGGCGGCAATGAATGGGAAGCCCTGACCAAGGGTCTGCCCCAGCGGGATTGCTATGTGAATGTCTTGCGCGACGCCATGGCCATCGATACGCTCGATCCGTGCGGGGTTTACTTCGGCACGACGGGCGGCCAGGTTTATGCCTCAGCCGACGGTGGCGACAACTGGTCCGCCATCGTGCGCGATCTGCCGGCCGTGCTGTCGGTCGAGGTCCAGACGCTCCCATGATTCGCGTCAAGCTCCCGGCCCATCTGCGCCACATGGCCGGCGTGGGTTCTGAGGTACTGGTGGCGGTTCCGCCGCCGGTCACCCAGCGCAGGGTGTTGGACGCATTGGAGGCGCAGTACCCCATGCTGCGGGGCACGATCCGCAATCAGGCAACCCAGGAGCGGCGGCCTTTCCTGCGCTTCTTTGCCTGCCAGACGGATCTGTCCCATGAGTCGCCGGACGCGCCCCTGCCGGAGGCAGTCGCCGCCGGTGATGAACCCTTCTATGTGATCGGCGCGATAGCGGGCGGGTGATCAAGGTCTGAGCAAGAGAATAGAAAACGTCCCCGGCACGCACCAGCACCACTCTGGTATCTGAGCCTGACCTGGTGCGTGCCGGGGACGTGCGAAGCAGCTATCTTCTTGCACTGGCCTAAAACGACGACCCCGGCTCCTGCAGAAAAGCGATCTCTTCGTCTGTGGATCGACGACCCAGAATTTGGTTGCGGTGTGGGAAACGACCAAAGCGGTCGATGATGACCTGATGTCGCTTTGCGAAATCCAGGTAGGTGGCCGCAGCATCGCGGGCCGGCGGCGGTGCCTGCTCCAGCAACTGGACGAAGTGACCCACGGACTGGGCCTGGATCTGGCGATCTTCGGCATGCTCCAGTGGCAAGTAGAAGAAGACGCGATAGACGAGCGGCAGGGTCAGATCATGGTTGCGGGCGATCCCCTCGGTACTGACGGCCAGGGCCAGCGGATCGGCCGCAAAGGCAGCGGGGGTGTCCCTATACATATTGCGCGGGAACTGATCCAGCGCAATGATCAGCGCACTGCAGCCTTCAGGCGTTTCCGCCCAATCATGCAATTCGCCCCGAGCCGCGGCCTGGGCCGTCGGCTCAAACCGCGCGCGGATTTCCGCGTCGGTCTCCGGGTTCTTCTGCCACCAGAGCGGACTCTTGTCGAGCACCGTCAGGCCATGTTCGTCCAGTGGACCAAACCAATATTGCAGTATTTCGGCGGGTGTCACGAGTTCGCTCATCGCAAAGAATTTCCTTTGAGGGCTTGTTCTGGCGCAGGATCGAGGTCAGGATTCTGCGCGTCATGAAGCGTTTGCTGGGCTGCCTGACGCGCGTTTTCCGATCCGGCCAGCAGCTCCGGCCAAAGCAGGAAGCAGACGACGCCGATGGCGACGCCCATCCACAGCGTGCAGAAGCGGGTAAGCAGGGCGGCGGCCGTTGCCACGCCGGCGCTCAGGCCAAAGAGCTGGCGGCTCCATGCGACCATGCTGCCTTCCACGCCGCCCAATCCGCCCGGTAGGGCAATGACGGCGCCGA
>CAYZLP010001206.1:0-1628 GCA_964478635.1 uncultured Caldilineaceae bacterium | reverse complement strand
CCTGATGGACATGGATGGCGTGCTGGTCAAGGGCAGCACCGCCATTCCCGGCGCAGCGCGCTTCATCGACCAGCTCAACGACCAGGGAATCCCCTATCTCGTCCTGACCAACAACCCCCTCTACACGCCCCGTGACCTGGCTCACCGCCTGCAGACGGCCGGGCTGTCGGTGCCCACGGAGCGCATCTTTACTTCGGCCCTGGCGACGGCCATGTTCGTGAGTCAGCAGCGCCCCGACGGCAAGGCCTACGTAATCGGCGAGAGCGGCCTGACCGGCGCGATCCACGACGTTGGCTATGTGATTACGGACAAAGAACCGGACTACGTTATTCTCGGTGAGACCCACGGCTACAATTTCACTCAGATCACCAAGGCCATCCGGTTGATTGTGGATGGTGCGCGCTTTATTGCCACCAACCCGGACCCGTCGGGACCGACTGAAGAGGGCCTCGTGCCGGCCTGTGGCGCTATGGCTGCCCTCATCGAATCGGCCAGCGGCGTGGCGCCCTTCTTCATCGGCAAGCCGAATCCGCTGATGATGCGCACGGCCCTCAACTACCTGGGCGCCCACTCGGAGGAGACGGCCATGATCGGCGACCGCATGGATACCGACATCGTCGGCGCGGTCAGCAGCGGCATGGAAACGATTCTCGTCCTCACCGGCGTCACCCAGCGGGAAGACGTGGAGCGCTTTCCCTACCGGCCGACCCACATCGTGGAGTCAATCGGGCAGGTTGAGATTTGATGGACCGCGGATAAGATGGATTTCGACGGATTTTTTCAAGACGCGAAGGACTGATTATGGCGAACCCTATTGTTCTGCCCCGGCTGGGGAATACGGTTGAGAGCTGCATTCTGGTGGATTGGAAGATCGCGGTCGGCGATACGGTGGCCGAAGGCGATGTCATCGCCGAGGTGGAGACCGACAAGGCGATCATGGAGGTGGAGAGCAGCGCGGCGGGCACGGTACTGGCCTTGCTCTTTGCAGAAGGAGATGACGTGCCGGTTATGGCGGAGATTGCCATGGTTGGCGAGGCGGGGGAGGTATTTGTAATTGAAGATGGCGAAGCGGAAACTGTTAATGGGGGTGGCGGCGTAGCGGAGGAATTGTCGATGGTCGATGAGGGCGCGACGGATGGGGAGGTGCAGGCCGATGCCGGTGCCAAGCAAGCCACGGGCCGTCCCTCGCCCCGCGCGCGGAATCTGGCGGCACGGAAAGGCATTGATGCAGCGGCGCTGGCCGGCAGCGGACCGGGGGGACGCATCATCGAGCGAGACGTGGAGGCAGCCCTGGCCGGGCGGCCGAAGCTTAGTCCCGTTGCGGAAGCCAAGCTGGCTGAAGGCTCCTACACCGTGCCCGAACAAGGCAGCGGGCCGGGTGGGCGCATCATGGCCAAGGATCTGCTCGCCCGCGACGCGACGACGGCCGAGGCCGGCATCGCGCAAGCTGCTCCCGCCCTGGCCGAGACGCCCCCCGCGACTCGCCCTGCGCGGCCCGTCGAAACCATCCCCGTCAAAGGCATCCGCAAGGTCATCGCCCAGCGCATGCTGGAGTCCATCCAGACCACGGCACAACTGACGCTGAACTCAAGCGCCGACGCTCGGGCGCTGCAGGCGCTCCGGGCCCC
>CAYZLP010001205.1:0-1629 GCA_964478635.1 uncultured Caldilineaceae bacterium | reverse complement strand
CCGAGCGGATCACGTGCAATCAATAGTCTGCACGCTTCTGAATCCCACAGCACGAAGGCGAAGTCGCCGAGAAATTGAGGGACGCACTCTTCCTTCCAGGCAGCGTAAGCGTGCAGGACGAGCCGCGCATCGGAAACATCAGCCGTCTCCATTCCCTTTAGGCCGAGACGATCGAGCAGTTCTTGGCGATTGTCCAGCCGGCCATCAAAGCTGATGGCGAAGCGTCCGCGATCTGACGTCAGCGGCTGGCGCTCGCCCTGCTCCTCCGGCGTGATCCAAAGATGTTGATGCGCCAGCACGACGCACCCCTGGCGGTAGACGTCTTGACCGTCGGCAATGCGGTGTTGGAGGCTACCCAACATCGCATCCATCTCCTCCGGGTCGACTGCTTCACCATCGCGGCGAAATATCGCCAGTACTGTACTCATCTCTCTCCAACAGCGTCTGGGTTTTCTCTTCAACCTCCGGGAGGCAGGTCGGCGTCAATCAGTATGGCCGGAGCCTTCCCGGAGGCTTGAATCATTCCATCACTCTAGTCCGGCGACCACCATGGGCAGATAGATGCGCACGGCCTCGTCAGGAATTGTGTCGTCCAACTCCGGCGGCAATTCGCCATAGGTCTCGCCGATTGCGTACGGTCCCAGGTTGTGCCGCGCGCCGGATAGCGACACTTCCTGCACATAGAACTCTACCGCATCGACGGCAGCCACATATTCATAGAGCTGCGGAAAGACCGAGTTGACCACATTGGACGCGATCAAGGCGTCGTTCACCGGAACCAATCCGCCGTCGCCTTCGACCAGGAGATTGAAACCGGCATTGTTGCGTTCCGATACGGTCGCCCAGGTGAATTCCACTTGACCGTCGTCCCGGCGCAGGCTATGGATGTAGGCAACCGTTACCGCCAGCGGTCCGTCCGTATAGCCAATCAAGACTTGGGCCGGATTGGAGAGGGCGCCCCCCGTGTCCTGCACGACATAGTCGATCGGGAACGGATCATCTTTCAATTCGGCCGTACAGGTACCGTCGATTACGTCCGCCCCACTGCAGGGCGTAAAGGTAATCGAACCGTCGCCGTTGACGCGCCAGGTTCCCTGGTCCGGCTCCAGATATTCTGTGAGCTGCGTCGTCATATCGTTGGGGTCGATAATGCGCACGGTACTGGCGTTCCACGCACCCGGCGTGTCGTTATCCAACACGTCAACCGTGACCACCGTGCCCCGAATGTTGTCGAGGCTCTGGTCATCATTCGTCTGCGGGTCGCTTAGGGCCAGGCTCGTGCCCGCCAATACAACCTGCAGCATGATTGTCAACAGCAAACCAACCGCGGTTCGGTGTAGTGTGCGGTGTTGCATCTTCCTGCCTTCCTTTGATCTATCGGTATTTCCGGTCGAATCCTTCACTACAGCCTCTAAATATTTCAAATGACTCCAACCGGATTCGGCGTTTTTTCTTCCTGCGCCGGGCTCATCGGGCGCAGTTCCCGTTGGGGGCGCTTCTGTCATGCTGAGTGGGTCTACCCCGTCACTTTGCCGTGTACACGGTCTAACGAAGCATCTCGTCCTTGCGTGCCCTGGGACTGAAATGCACCCGGCTCACCCTCCCGGCGAGAATCCAGTTCGGAGCAGA
>CAYZLP010001204.1:0-1635 GCA_964478635.1 uncultured Caldilineaceae bacterium | reverse complement strand
GATGGACAAGAGACGATCGATCTCCCGGAGAACCTGGCGCCCCAAGTCTATCTGCCCTGGGTCGGCGCAATGGCATCCAACTATGGCGCACGCAGCAGCGGCCCGCGGCTCTACCTGCCCGTGGTCGCCAACGAGGGGCCGCCCGTCACCGACATCTACACCGGTACCGTCGCCACGCTCTATGTGGACCTGACCCCGCCGGAGGTTGCCATCGCGCCAACGGTGCTCGACGCCTCCCGCGCGTTGGGTCGCAGCATTGTCGAACTCACAGGCACGGCCACTGATGCTGTTATGCTCCATCGTGTGGATGTGCGCATCAACGATGGTCCGTGGCAGCGGGCGGGGCTCGACGGCGCAGGCGGCTGGCGCTTCCCCTGGCGCCTCACCGCACTGCCCACCGGCCAGTCTTATGAAGTCAGCGCCCGCGCCACCGATCTGGCCGGTCGCACAACGGTGGTGACGGAAACGGTCGTCGTCGACTTTGGCCAGTAGTCTCAGGCCCGATAAACAACATTCACGGCGATTCGTGTTCAAGCTGCCGGGCAGAGACCGAGCCAAACAGCAACGCTGCCATGAAAAGGCAGGCAAACCAGCAATTTGAGCGTGATTTGCCTGCCTTTGGCTACGATTCATCGATTTGGCCGTCTTTGCGACCGATGTAGCCAAATCATGCGCTGCAACAGCATGGCTTGCTGCTGGCAGATGCTCATCCTGACCCGGGCCCGATCTGGAGTAATCGTATTTGTGTGAAGGGGAAAGCGTATGCAACGCACCGAGTACGTGATTAACGGCGGTACGGAGGGATGCAACCGGCTGCGCGTCCTGGCCGACGTCTACGGCCCGGCGACGCAAGATCTATTGTCCCAGGTCGGGATTCGCGCAGGCGCAAGCTGTCTGGACCTGGGCTGCGGCGGCGGTGACGTGACCCGGTATCTGGCGCAAATGGTCGGGCCTACGGGCGCCGTCCTCGGTGTGGACTACGATGCGGTGGTGCTCGATGCCGCGCGGCAGGAGACGGCTGATGCCGGCCTGACCAACGTTTCCTTTGCCGCGGAAGACGTCACATCCTGGGCGCCGGAGGTCCAGTTTGATGTCGTCTATGCCCGCTTTATCTTCTCCCATTTGCCGGATCCGGCGGCAGTCATGGCTCGTCTGCGCACGCATATGGCGCCCGGCGGGGTCATGATCGTCGAAGATGTCGACTTCCGCGGCCATTTTGCCGAACCGCACTGCCCGGCGCTCACCCGGTATACCGAACTCTACACCCAATCCGTACGCAACCGTGGCGCCGACCCATGGATCGGCCCGAAACTTCCCGGCCACCTACGCGCGGCAGGCTTCGAAGACGTCAATGTGCAGGTCTATCACCCGGTGGCATTGCGCGGCGGCACCAAAGAACTGACCTGCACCACCATGGCAAATATCGGCGCTGCGGTCCTGCAAGACAATCTGGCCACGGAGGAGGAGTTCACCGCGATCCTGAGCGATCTCACCGCGTTTGCGGACGACACAAGCACCGTCATGGGCGGACCACGGACGTTTCAGGTCTGGGGGCGGAACTGAGTGGATTGATCGCTGTCTGCGTTTGCTGCTGACCCATATTTGACGAAATCGATGTTTGGTGTAAAAATGACA
>CAYZLP010001203.1:0-1635 GCA_964478635.1 uncultured Caldilineaceae bacterium | reverse complement strand
CGTCATCTGCGTCGGGACCGTCGGCGCAGATGCGGATGACGTGACCCTGGCGGGCTTGAATCTGCATCAACTGCAGGATGCTCTTGGCATCCACGACCGGTGAAGTGCGCGTCAAATTCTGGGCCGTGATTTCGGCCCGGAATCGGTTGGCGACCTGGACAACATCTTTGCTTTTGCGCAGATGGAGCCCCAACGGATGCTGAACGGTCACCTCCGTAAATTGGGCTGCCGGCCCGCTCGGACGGACCTCACTCTGAGTCATTGCGGATCGCGTGTCACTTTCTCGAATTGACAGGCTGATTCGGCTGCCTGGTTGACTACCGGAAGCGGATGACCCAGGCTTGCCTCCAATGCTGCAATGGCCGCACCTTCGACGAGCGGTGCGTTGCTGATGACACAGCTTTCGCGTTTTTCAGGGGGCAGGAGATCCAGCGCCAGCTTGGCGCTCAGGACCGCACTGCCCAGGTCTACCAGCAAGAGTACGCCTGCATCGCTCCAGACCTCTTCAATGGCTGCGCAGATGCGCACGGCATCGGTTCCCAACCGGTAACCGCCTGCTCCATCGGCGATTCCCCCGACCGCCAGGACGGTGACGGTTTCGTTGCCCATGGAGTCGGCCAGTTCCTTGGCTCCCTCAGCCAGCATAGCAGAGTGGGAGACGACTACCAGGTTGACCATACCCCATTCTCCCGACGGTTAGCCTGCATCTTCTCTGTGCCCCAGCGTTGCCGCAGCCGCTTCAATCAAGAGATAAGCGCTCGTTGCGCCCGGATCCTGGTGACCGATGGAACGCGGACCGAGATAACTGGCCCGACCCTTCTGCGCTTCCATGTCAATCGTCGCCAGCATGCCGGCTTCGGCCGCGAGGCGAGCCTCATTCAGCGCTTCCGTCACGCTCAGGCCGGCTTCCGTTGCCGATGCCAAGGCCGCAATCGCCGGTGCCAGGGCGTCGACCATGGTCTTGTCGCCCAGTTTTGCGTCCCCACGCTGCTGAATAGATTCGAGACCGACGTCGAACATCCGGCTGAGCTCTTCCAGCGGGAGCGTATCCGCCGGTGTCGCTTCTTTGGCCGCACGCAGGAAAAAGACGCCGTAGAGGGGACCTGCGGCGCCGCCGATGCTGCTGATGAGCGTCATGGCAATGGTGCGGAGGAAGACGCTAATGTCAGCGCATTCACCGATCTCTTCCATCCGATGACGCATCTTCTCCATGCCGTTCTGCATGTTGACGCCATGGTCGGCATCGCCGATGGCCGCGTCGAGAGCCGTCAGCTGGTCTTTTTCTTCATCGATTCGATCGGCGTAGAGCAGCAACCAACGCTGCATCTGCGCCAGGGTGACTTCACGAGGCATGGCTGATCTCTCGGCGCAATTGGCGTTTCATGGGCCGGCATTTACCAGCGTAAGGCAGGCGTGCGCACCGGCGCATCCCACAGTTTTACAAGTTCGGGCGTCAGCTTGAGCAGCGTGATGGCACAGCCGGCCATATCGAGGCTGGTCACGTAGTTGCCGATCAGCTGGCGCTCGACGATGATCCCCCGCTGGGCCAGTGCGTGGTGCATGTGACGGAAGACAATATAGAGTTCCTGGAGAGGGGTGCCGCCCAGGCCGCTGATCAGCGCGAGGACATGGTCC
>CAYZLP010001202.1:0-1636 GCA_964478635.1 uncultured Caldilineaceae bacterium | reverse complement strand
CCATGTTCCTGCACGTAATGGGCGGCGACTTCGCGCAGCTTGGCGGCTTTGCGTGGCGTAATGGATTGCTGGGCCGTCCCGTAGCGCGTACCGCGCCGGGTGCGCACCTCCACCAGGACCAACCACGGCCGTACCGTACCGCCTGCGCTGTAATCCGGCGCGCGCTCCTGGGCAATCAGGTCGATCTCGCCTGCTGCACAACGCCAGTTGCGGGCCACGATCGTCAGGCCCGCCGCTACCAGCGCGCGCGCCGCCAGTTCCTCACCGGTCGCGCCAAGCTTTTGCCGGGGATGGGTCATGAGTCAGCCCGCACCTGCGGCCGGGCGCCGCGATCCGGTCGGACGCTCTTCTGGTCGCAATGCGCCATCGAAGAGCGATGGGCGGCGGGCGATGGGCGCAAAGCTGTGACGATGCTCCCGACAGGGGCCACAGCGCTCCAGCGCGGCCAGGTGCGCGGCGGCTCCGTAGCCCTTGTGGCTGGCAAACCCATAGTCCGGATAGGTTCTGTCCAACCGGATCAGCGCCTCATCGCGGCTGACCTTGGCCAGAATGGACGCAGCTGCCACGGTGACGATGGTCCGATCGGCCTTGGTATAGCTTTCTTGACGTATGTTGATTTGGGGCAATTTGACCCAATCGATGAGGAGGTAATCGGGCGTGGGGCGCAGGGCCTCCACCGCACGCTGCATGGCCAGGCGGGTTGCCGGCGCAATACCCATGGCGTCAATCTCTTCTGCGGATGCCATTCCGACGCCCCAACTCAGGGCCGCGGCGCGGATGGTTGCGGCCAGTTCGGTCCGCGCGGCCGGGGAGAGCAGTTTGCTATCTCGTACCTGGGTCCAGACGCCTGTAAAGGCCGCGTCCGGTGGGACGATCACCGCGGCGGCGGCAACCGGACCGGCCAGTGCGCCCCGGCCGGCTTCGTCAATGCCGGCAACAAAACGCATGCCCGCCTGCCAGAGGCGCATTTCATGGTGAAGGGTAGGGGCTTCCGCGCCCGGTCTGCTCATGGGAATACGATAGCATAGGGCCGACAACACGCCAAGGGCGCAGGCTGTGGAAGACGCTCGTCGGTCGTTGACGGAAGCCAAGCCAGATGTTACACTGCCAATCAGGCTAGTCTTCTCTCGTTCGAATCGAGACGTCACTTGAACTTCGTACATGCCGGCTGATTTTCGCCCTGGAAGAATGCACGAAGTTCAAAGAGTGTGACCATAAGAGGGTAATCATGAGCGACGTCCAACGCATCTGTCCCCAATGTGGTGAAAGCAGCGCCATGGGGCTTCAGCATTGCCCCCACTGCGGCTTCAACGTGGAGGCCGGTATGCCCATGCGCCAGACAAGCGCGCTGCCAGCCACCATTACCAGGGCAGCCTTGCCCGTCTTGGCCGGCGCTGCCAGTCTGGCCCTGAGCGCCGGCTGGAAACTACTCCAGAGTCGCCTGGCGGAGACGGCAGCCCGCAATGCGGTGACCCAGGTCGTCAAGGCGCCGCCGGCCGAGACGCGACCGGCACCGACGAACGGCGCCAAACGGACGATTCGCATCCGTTCCACCTGGGCGGTGGGCGATGCCCACGGCAATTGGCGCCAGGGCGCGTCCGAGCACATCATTGAATTTGATGATTAGGCGAATTTG
>CAYZLP010001201.1:0-1638 GCA_964478635.1 uncultured Caldilineaceae bacterium | reverse complement strand
ATCATAAGGAGCGCCTGGGCGTCTGATGCGTCGCTGGCGGCAATTTCTGCTGGGAAGAGCATGCCGCCAATGACCATCCCCGCCATCCAAAGAATGAGATACGCGACTGTTACCAACGCAAGAATGCCCGCTAACCTGACTAGCCGCATCGAAGGTTCCTCCTCCTCTAAACTGCGCAGCTTCTGAATTCGAAAACGCAGAGAACTGCGACCATGATAGCGGGCGTGTGTTCCCGGCGAATGACTTGGCCGTTGTTGCCACAAAACTCCTGTTTCCGTGACGTCTTCGATTTCGCAGTGCTCATTTTGCATCAAATTCGGTCGTCTCCGCGGTCGATTGGCAGCAGAACGAGCATTACCGCGTGCCGTCCGGGTGCAAATCAGTCTCGGGGCAATCAAGGACGAGATGCTTCACTAGACCGAATTGACGGAAAAAGTATCGGGTAGACCCGTTCAGCATGACAGAAGCGCCCCCAGCTTGAAATGCACCTGTGCCGTCCGGTCTCCTGTTCAAAACGGTCCATTCGTGCTACACTCCGCGCAAGGAAGGGTTCCAGACGGCAGGTAGCCCACCTGGAATGAATCGGAAACGCCATGGCCTCTGATCTGATCGATCCGACTCACGAAACCGAATTCGAACACGCCGCAACCGGGAATGATGGCGCCTTGGCCAAGTCCGAGCTTGAAACAGGCCCGCCAAAGCGCATCCGCTACGACCAATCGTGGCTTTCGTCCTTCCTGCGGCCAATCTTGATTGCCGTGCTGGTGGCCTGTATCAACATCGCCTTTGGCGCGTTCCTGGCCCGTTTCGTGCCCGATGCGCCGCCCGGACTCTTTGGCCTGATTGTTGTGTTGGGCGTTGTCGCGGCCCTGATCGCCACGGCCTCCACCGCCTGGCTCGCCCAACCCGATCAGCGCCTCAATCGAACCGTGGCCTATCGGACTGCCGAGTTTGCCCTGATCGTCATGCTGGTACGGCTCGGGCTTTGGCTCATCCCCGGTGTCGGTCCCACCTGGGAAGAACTCTTCCTCCATCCCATCGACACAATTTTCGACGGCTACTTCATTCTGGCCTCGCTGGTCGTTCTCTTTTCCTGGTTCTGGGCGATCGACTTCAGCGCCGACTTGCTGAGCATGGCCCTCCAGGCCGATGAACTGTACCTGGCCGATACGACGACGCAAGGCACATATGACGCGGCCCGGCCGGCCAGCACCAATCGACAGGCGATCCTGGACCGCTTCACGACCCGGTGGATGGTCGGCGGCCTGATCTTGATCACGCTGGCAGCCGGCTCCCAGGTTGACGTCGGCGGGAACGCCATGTGGAGCTTGATGCGCCAACCGGTGGATCCAGTCGTGATTCTTGCCATCATTACCTATTTCTTTGCCGGGTTGTTGCTGATCAGCCAGGGTCAGCTTGCCATTCTTCGCTCGCGTTGGACCCTCGAGCGCGTGCCGGCAAGTGACACCATCGCCCGCAATTGGCCACTTTACGTTCTCTTGTTGCTCGGCATGATTGGCCTCCTGGCCGCATTGCTGCCGCTGGGCGGTACCAAGCAGCTTTCTCTGCTGCTGACCATGCTTATCAACGGGATCTACATGGCCGTCTACACCTTTTATCGGTTGGTTTTCCTGCTGA
>CAYZLP010001200.1:0-1639 GCA_964478635.1 uncultured Caldilineaceae bacterium | reverse complement strand
CCCATATGTGCGACAAACGCTCGGCGGGAGCGTAGGCCATCAGGAACGCCGTAATGAATGCCGTGAACTCTCCCGGAGTCTTCCCGAATGTAATGGTCTGCCAAGCAGCATAGATGACGAACAGACCAATTACGAGACCGCCGAGAAACTCCATGATCGGGACCGTGGCAGACGTGAGCTTGGCGATACTGAGCAACCGGTCTTCGATTTGTTTCAGAGCATCATCGAACCGGCGGATTGACTTCTCTTCGAGTCCATAACTCTTGACCGTCTTGATACCACTGAAAGCCTCGGCACCGATGGCAATATATGCTCCGGTCATCTGCGTCTCAGCCGTCGAAATTGCCCGGATCCGTCTGGAAAGGGCCGAAACCAGCCAGAAGATGAAAGGCAGCAACAAACACGAGGCGAGCGTCATCAATGGGTCCTGGAGGAGCATCACAGTGAAGAGCCCGATGAGGATCATGAGATCGGTCGGAAACTTGTTCGACAGGTCGACCACGGCCTTGGCCGCGGCACCACCGTACATGCGAACTTCATTCATTTGCGCCGATGCGTGCTTGCGATCAAAGTGCCAAATATCCTTTGAAAGAAGGACTCGGAAAATTCTCCTTTGGTAGCCGGCGCTAATCGATCTGTTGAAGATCGTTTGAACAACTGAGTTACCGTACTGAAAGAGGCTCTTGCCGAGAGATATTGCGATAACCATCAGTGCGACCCGCGTCGCCGCCCCGGCGTTGTCCGCCACGAAGACGTCGTTCAAGATCAACTTCGTAGAATCCGCAAGAAGAGCTGTCATGGCGGCGGAGCCGATGATGAACACGATGGACAACAGATACAGCTTCCAGCGCGGTGGCAGGGCCTCCTTCAGGAGGCGAAGAGCCATCGCTCTCGAATCGTCGGCGTCAGACACGGCGGTTTCGGTCTCCGAGTTTGCCCAGCGCCTCGATCAGGCCAACCATTGTCATGCCAGTCGGCCGTCGAGCGCCGGCATCTTCCTACCCTTGCCCCAAGGCGACCAACTATACAACCGCTCCGTTTGAACCCGGCCAACGGCCTTGGCATCGTCGTGCACGGTCGCTCAGCGACGCTGATCCAAAGACTTGGGGTGTCGCCTCGTGCACATAAGGACGGCATTTTCGATAGCAACCCCATGGTGACCTCTTACATACGGTCGCGCTCTGCATGCCTCCAAGGTATCCACAGGACATCTCCGTTACGGAGCGGGTCTCTTTCCTTTCCCTTTCAGGTGGTGCGGTCACGGCTTCGGTGCAGGATAGGTTTGGAAGTCAGGCAGTTCTTGAAGCGGGCTTCTCCCGACGTCTTTGGGTGATTTCGGTGGGGCCGCTAGGACGTTCGCCGCCAAGTGAGCGCGCGCCTTGACGGGCGCACTTGTTGTAGTCGGCCCTCCGCTCGGTGATCGCTTGACGGACAGCACTTCTTCGCGAAGAACCTGTGGTGCCGCTTGTGGTTGATCTGCTAGCCCGCTGGCTGGAGCAGGACATGCGGCCGCCGATAGCGTTAACGCGCGCGCCTACGCGAACTCTTTTTTGAGCACCTGGAGCTGAATGCCCGCATGTCGCGGCAGCCGCGATCCGTGGGGCGCCGCCGGAAACCCGACGGCCAGCACGCCCGACAC
>CAYZLP010001199.1:0-1640 GCA_964478635.1 uncultured Caldilineaceae bacterium | reverse complement strand
GATCGATATGTTGCTGGGAGATCCGCCGCGGCTGGCGCGCATGGCCGCAAACGCGCGGCGGATCGGCCGTCCCGACGCAGCCCACGTTGTTGCTGCAGGCGCCCTGGCCGAAACTCCGCTCCACTTCTGGATCAGCGGCGGCGCGCAAGCCGTGCTCCGGGAACGAGCTGCTGCGGGGGTGATCCCCGATTCCGACCAGGATGCCCCGTCTCTCGATGAGACCGGCGCGCTCGTGCCGCTGCGCGACTCCGCCACCGGCCTGAGCATCGGTTTGCTCACGGCCAAAGAGTTCGCCGCCATGCGCCGCCATGCGGGTGGCCGGATCGATGGACATGCCGTTCAAGTGGATGATGGGTTTGTCGAGCATCTGGCGCGCCAGCGGGCGGGAGGGGACGTCGTCTCATTTTTCCGCCAGATGATGGGTGACGTGACCGACGTGTTGGTTCGCTGGCCTGACTGGATATAGCGTATGATTCTCCCCGCCTTACTATCATGACGCGGCGCCCGCGCGACGCCGGACTATTTCACCTGGAAGCAACCTACGCATATGGACGATTTGCGGTCTGAATTTCTGTTGGAACCGGACGTGGTTTTTCTCAATCACGGCTCCTACGGCGCAACGCCAAAACCGGTCTTTGACGAGTACCAACGCTGGCAGCGCCGGCTGGAGGCCCAGCCCGTGCGCTTCTTTGCCCAGGAGCTGACGGGGGCTCTGGCCGAGGCGCGCCATGCGCTGGCGGCCTTCCTCAACGTGGGCGGCGACGATCTCGTCTTCATTCCCAATGCCACCTTCGGCGCCAATCTGGTTGCCCGCTCGCTGGAGCTTGAACCGGGCGATGAGGTCTTGACCTGCGACCATGAGTACGGCGCGTGCAGCAACGCCTGGCGCTACGTCCTGGACCGGCACGGGGCGGGTTACGTACACCAGCCGCTCGATCTGCCCGTCACCGACGCCGAATCCATTGCCGACGCGATCTGGGCCGGCGTGACGCCTAGGACCCGGGTTCTCTATCTCTCCCATATTACCTCGCCGACGGCCTTGATTCTGCCGGTGGCCGAGCTTTGCCGGCGCGCGCGGGCCGCCGGCATTCTCACCGTGATCGACGGCGCCCATGCCCCGGGCCAGATCGACTTGAATTTGCAGGCCATCGATGCTGATTTTTACTTCGGCAACTGCCACAAGTGGCTTATGAGCCCCAAGGGGGCGGCCTTTCTCTATGCACGACCCGAATGCCAGCCGCTGATCCAGCCCCTGATCGTCGGCTGGGGCTGGGGACCGGAGCGCAATCTGGATTTCGGCTCGACTTTTCTGAATGCGACCCAGTTCCTGGGCACCAACGATCTGTCCGCCTATCTCGCCGTGCCGGCCGCGCTGGCCTTCCGAGAGGCCCACGACTGGCCGGCCCAGCAGATCCGCTGTCATGGACTGGTGCGCCTGTTTCTCACGGGCATGGCCCATCAGACCGGCCTGCCATCCATCTATGCGCCGGCTTCGCACGGCTACGCCCAGATGGGTGCGGCCCTGCTGCCGCCAGCGGTCAACCCCGGTGCGCTGAAGGACGCGCTCTATGCCGACCACCGGATCGAGATTCCGGTGACCAACTGGCGTGATCGCCACCTGCTCCGGCTTTCGGCGCAGT
>CAYZLP010001198.1:0-1644 GCA_964478635.1 uncultured Caldilineaceae bacterium | reverse complement strand
ACAGAGCAGGCACAGAGTTCCACAGAGAATTTTCAAGGGGTGTTGACTCAAAACTCTGTGGCTCTCTTGACCTTCCTCTGTAGCTCACTGTGCACCTGTTTTCCGCCTAAGGCAGCGCACGCTGGAGCGCCCGAATCTCCCGCCGAACCGTCTCTTCAACCTCTACATTCTCGAGTACGCTCAACGCCTGGTCGAGCTCGGTTGCGGCCGCGGCGCTATCGCCTGCTGCGATGTTGACCATGGCCAGATTGGTCAGCAACAGCCCTTCGGCCACGGCATCATCTGCCTCCCGGGCCAGAGTCAGTGCTGTCGAATAGCGCTGCTCGGCCTCTTCCAGCTCGCCCCCTTCCAGGGCCACGTCGCCCAGGCCGGCCTGGGCATTGCGGATGGCCGTTGCGTCGCCTGCTTCTCGGGCTGCTTCGAGGGCTTCGCTATATGCCCGTCCGGCCGCAGTCAAATCGCCGGCTGACCGGGCTACTTCGCCCAGGCGCAGCAGCAGGTCGGTCTCCACATCTCGGCTGCCTGAAGCGCGGGCGCGCGCCACAGCCTGCGTCAGCATATCCATGGCCGCAGCGTAATCTCCAGAGCGCACCGCGGCGTCGATCTCGGCCAGGGCATCGGTGAGCGCGGGCGGCGCGCTGTCGCTCCCGCCGTCTGCCGCGACAACCGACGTTGGCCGGGGCAGGGCCAGTGGCTCGTTGGTCGCAGGCCCCGGCCGCATGTTGCTCCATAGCCAGCCGCCGATGATGGCGACGAAGAAGGCGGACAAGACCACGGCGACGCTGAAGCGACCGACCGAGGCATAGCATCCCCGGCGGGCCGGCGTGTGGGGTGGAAAAGACTCGGCTTTCTGGGCGTATTTTGCGGCGAGGGCCGCCTGCTCCTCATCCGAAAGCGTCGACTTCTTACGGGCGAGCACGATCTCGTCGGCGTTTCCCGCAGGGCAGAGCAGGTGCAGCGCCTCCTCCTCGTCACTGCCGCTCAGTTCGATTCGATTACGGCCCAGATCGAAAGACTTCTGTACGGTGAAGCCGCTTGCCAGTCCCAGATAGAAGCCGGCGGCAAAGTCGATGGCCGCGTCGTCGCTAATGGGTGCGCTGGTGCCGACGACGCAGGCAACGTGACGGGCGATGCCCTCGGCTTGACGTGCGGTATAGCAGGCATTGAGGACCGTGCAGCGAACGTTGGGGTGAAAGATGGCGAAGAGATTGGCCAGGGCCTCAGGATCGATCGGGACGCCCTCGCCCGCTTCATCCAGCAGGACGAGCTCACCCTCCGCCGTGCCGTGGCCGCTGAAGTGAACCACGGTGGGGCTGTAGCGGATGAACAGCTCGTGCAGATCGTCATAGCGGACGGCCCAGTGGCTCTCCAACTCAAACTGATCGCGCAGATTGGCCGCGCGCAGTTCCTGATCGATGGCCCGCACCTCTTCGTCAAGCTGGAGCCGATCCATATCTACCGGATTGGCCGCCAGAAAGAGTATCTTGATTTTGCCTGTGCTGTCGTTGCTCATAAAGCGCCCGTTCGGTTGAAAAGTTTGCCGATCGCGTATCGCACGTCTTCCATTATGCCACGCCCAATCTGTGGACGAAAAGAGACCTGCAAAAAGCGGGGCGCATGGCGAATGGACCGCGGATTTGACGG
>CAYZLP010001197.1:0-1644 GCA_964478635.1 uncultured Caldilineaceae bacterium | reverse complement strand
AGTTGATAGCGCAGATCCCGCTCCAAGAGTTGCGACTGGCGCTCCCGGGCCTTGGCCCGCTCTTCCGCACGCAGCGATTCCTGCTTAGCCCGGCGGATGTCGTCCAGCAGCGCATCGGCCTGGAGCGTGTCGGGCCGGACAATGTTTTCGGCATGGTCGACAATGACCGGGTTGAGGCCCAGCCGGCGAGCAATGGTCAATGCATTGGAGCGGCCGGGCAGACCAATGCTCAGTTCATAGGTAGGGCTGAGCGTCTCTACGTCGAACTCGACCGAAGCGTTGACGACGCCCGGCGTATTGTGGGCATAGAGCTTGAGATCGCTATAGTGGGTCGTGGCGAAGGTAGTGATGCCCCGATCGCGCAAGTTTTCCAGCAGCGCCATGGCCAGGGCCGAGCCTTCTTCGGGATCGGTACCGGCCCCCAACTCATCCAGGAGCACGAGACTGCGCGGGTCCGCCTCCGCCAGAATGTCGATGATGTGGGTCATGTGGCTGCTAAAGGTGCTCAGGTTCTGTTCGATGCTCTGCTCGTCGCCGATATCGGCGTAGATGCCCTCAAAAACGGTCAGGCGGCTGTTGGGCTCTACCGGGATCATCAATCCCGACTGGGCCATGAGCGTGAGCAAGCCCACGGTCTTGAGCGTCACCGTCTTGCCGCCTGTGTTGGGGCCGGTGATGACGACGACATAGGTCTCCTCGTCCAGATAGACATCGATGGGCACGACCGTCTCGGGATCGAGCAGCGGGTGACGCGCCCGGCGAAAATCAATCACCGAACCGGGATGGTGGGTCGCTTCTTCACCTTCCTTGGGGTGCAGATTGCGCTTGACCGGCTGGAAGGGCATCACCTCGGGCTTGGTGCCTTCGATGACGTAGGCGTACTTGGCCTTGGCAAAGGTGAAATCCAGGCGGGCCAGCACATGCACGTTGTTGCGAATATAGGTGGCCTCATCTGCGACCAGCTCGCTCAATTCGGTAAGAATGCGCCGGACTTCCTTCTCCTCCTGCAGTTCCCACTCCCGTACCGCGTTGTTCTGCTGCACCACCTTGATGGGCTCGATGAAGAGCGTCGCGCCGCTGGCCGACTGGTCGTGAACGATGCCGTCGACTTGGGCCTTGTACTCGGCCCGCACGGGAATCACGTAGCGGCCCTGGCGCTGGGTGACCAGCGAATCCTGGAGATATTGGCGGATGTCGCTGTTCTGCACCAGTCGGTCCAGGGTGCTGAGCAGGCGTTCCTGGGCCTGGCGCAATTCCTGGCGGATGCGGCTCAGTTCGCTGCTGGCGCCGTCGACTACTTCAGCCCGGTCGCTGATGCAGCGGCCGATCTCGTTGATCACGTGATCGCAGGGCTCGATGCCGTAGGCGATGTCAGCCAGGCGGGGAAAGGCATGCTCCAGGCGCGTGAGCGTATTGCGCAGGCTGCGGGAGCGGATGAGCGTGTTCTTAATCTCGAGCAAATCCAGCGGCAGCAGCATGGAGCGGCGCTCCGCTTTTTCCAGAGAGCCGCGCACATCCCGCGCGCCGCCGAAGCCAATGTCGGTCTTCTGCTCCAACAGCTTGGCCGCCTCGGCCGTTTCACCCAGCCAGTCCTGAATCGTGGCCAGATCGTCGCTGGGCAGCAAACCGCGCGCCATCTCGGCG
>CAYZLP010001196.1:0-1644 GCA_964478635.1 uncultured Caldilineaceae bacterium | reverse complement strand
CGCAGCGACGGCGGATGCGCCACGGCTCTCGCGCCTGCGCCGGATGCCGGACGCTTGCATTCGCCCCGGAATTCGGTAGACTGAACCCATAGCGCGCGAGTATACCACAGGGAGTGTACGGGCAACGAAAGAGGAGAATCTCATGACGAAAATTGCCGTTATTTCCGACAGCCACGACAATATCTGGGCGCTGGACAAGGCGCTGGCCGAGATCCGCGCGTATGGGGCTGATATCCTGCTCCACTGCGGGGATCTGATCGCACCCTTCATTATCGACCGCCTGGCGGAAGGGTTTGAGGGCACGGTTCACATCGTCTTTGGCAACAACGACGGTGACGGACGCCTCCTGCAGGTCCTGGCTTCAAAACACGATCGAGTTCATCTCCACGGCATCTATCACGAGTTCACCGCAGGCGACCGCGCCATCGCCATGATCCACTACCCCGAGCCCGCCCGGCGCATTGCCCAATCGGGCCACTTCGATCTCGTCTGCTACGGCCACGATCACACGCGTCACGCCGAGCAGATCGACAGCTGCTGGCTCATCAATCCCGGTGAGCTCATGGGCCTGCGCGGCGCCGCAACCTGGGGCGCGTATGATGCGGACACGCATACGTTTGCGCATCGGGAGGTGGTGAAGTAAGGGTGTGGGGTTGTGGGGTGTAATGTGCCTTTGTTCTCCAGGCGAACGCCCTACTTCCCTGCACCCCCACTGCCCTATCCCCGCTCCACAACGTCCAACAGCAGATCGATCTCCTCCGCCGTGTTGTAGTGGACGAGGCCGATACGGAGGAGGCCGCCGCTGGGTTCGACGCCCAGGCGTTCGGAGAGGGCGAGGGCGTAGAAGTTACCGTTCCAGACGAAGACATTCCGATCGGCCAGGGCTTGGGCCAGCTGTTCGGGCGTCGTGCCTTCCTTGCGGATGGAGACGGTGGCCATGCGCCGGTTCCAATCCATGCGGTCGGTTATGCCATAGATGCGCACGCCGTTGATCACCTGGAGGCCGCCGATCAGGCGCTCTATGAGGGTCTCTTCATAGGCGTGAATCACGGACCAGGCCGCCCGGATTTTCTCCCGGCGGTGCGCATCCGGGGCGGCCATACCGTAATCTACGCCGATCCGGGCAATGTAGTCGATGGCTGCGCCGACGCCGGCGATGCCTTCATGATTCTTGGTGCCGGTTTCCCACTTGTCGGGCGGGACATCGCCGGCCGGCCGCACCCGATAGGCCCGGAGGCGCTGCAGATGTTCCCGCTTGCCGTAGAGATGGCCTACGTGGGGTCCAAAGAATTTGTACGCGCTGCAGGCCAGGAAGTCGCAGTCGAGGGCCTTGACGTCGATCAAGCCATGGGGCGCAAACTGAACCGCGTCGATGAAGGAGTAGGCGCCGACCTCCTTGGCCCAGCCGATGATGGTCTTGACATCGTTGATGGTGCCGCTGGCATTGCTGGCGTAGCCCACCGCCACGAGTTTCGTCTTCGGGTTGATCAGGGATTGGAGATGGGCCATGTCCAACGTGCAGGTCTCCATGTCGATGTCGGCCCAGCGCACGGTCGCGCCCCGATCCTCGGCCAGCATTACCCAGGGCATAATGTTGGCATCGTGATCCAACCGGGTCACCACGATCTCGTCCTCAGGGCCGAA
>CAYZLP010001195.1:0-1646 GCA_964478635.1 uncultured Caldilineaceae bacterium | reverse complement strand
TGCCGGTGTAGATCACCTCGAAGCCCGCATCGCGCAGGGTACGCGCCACGACCTTCGCGCCCCGGTCGTGGCCGTCCAACCCAGGTTTGGCCACCAGCACGCGTATCTTTTCGTTGCCCATGACGGTTCTCCAGTGAAAAAGATGTCACTTGAGTTTCATACACTCCGCCTGATTTTCGCGCTGGGGGAATGTACGAAGTTCAAATCGTGTGACCATGAGGTAGGAAAGCCCTGATAATCTTAGCATAGCGCAAAAAGAAGTGCTTGTGAATCCCGGGCGCTATGCTAGAATCCACGTAAGTGAACATGAAACCTGCAATTGGAGTATGGCATGTATTATCCACGAACAGAGCGTCAAGAGCGTTTTGTCGCGGTGGCCGGTGAGTTGGCGCCGCGCTTCGCCGCGCGGGCAGCCGAACACGACCGGGACGGCTCCTTTCCCCATGAAAATTTCGCCGAGATCCGGGCGGCGGGTCTGCCGGCCCTGATCATTCCTGAGGACTACGGCGGTTGGGGCGCCGGCTTGCTCGAAACGGTTATGACCATCGAGAGGTTGGCGGAGGGCGACGGCAGCACGGCCCTCAGCCTGACCATGCACATGCAGACCATGGGCAGCACCTTCGAGGGCCATAGCTGGCCCGAACCGCTGCTGCACGACCTCTGCCGGGCCATTGTAGAAGAAGGTGCGCTCATCAACGCCTGCGCCACAGAGCCGGAACTGGGCAGTCCTAGCCGGGGCGGCAAACCCAAGACGACGGCCGTTCCCCTCAGCCGCAACGGCGCTGGCGTCACGACCTGGCGCATCAACGGGCGCAAAAACTTCGCCAGCATGTCGCCGACCCTCGATTACTACATCATCCCGGCCGCGCTGGAGGACGGCAGCGAGGAGGTGGCCCGCTTTGTGATTCCCGCCGGTGAGCGGATCGAAATCGTGGAGACATGGGACAGCCTGGGCATGCGCGCGACCGGAAGTCACGACATTCTACTGCACGATGTTGAGATATCGTCCGCCAATATCATCAGCCGCAGCGACACCTCCAAGCCGAGCGCCAGCGGCATGGCGAATGCCTGGTTCATGCTCACGGTCAGTGCGGTTTATCTGGGCGTCGCCCAGGCCGCGCTCCAGAGTGCCGCGGACTATGCGAATGAGAGAGTGCCCACCGCATTGGGCAGACCCATCGCCACGCTGGACAGCATTCGCCGCCAATTGGGAGAGGCCGAATTGCTCATCCACCAGGCCCGGGTTTTGCTGTACAGCGCGGCGGACCAGTGGGACCAACTGCCCGATGAGCGGTCAAGACTCAGCCCCGTTGTCATGGCCGCCAAGGTCACCGCCACCAACAATGCCGTGCACGCGGTTGACCACTGCCTGCGCGCGGTCGGCGGCGCCGGGATGACCAGGCGCCTGCCGCTCGAGCGCTACTACCGGGATGTGCGCGCCGGGTTGCTTCATCCGGTCAATGATGAGCAGGCCCTGATCTTTTTCGGGCAGCAGGTCGTCGAACGAACCGACCGCTAGAAATGCTCGGCGGATCCCCCCCCCCCCCCCCCTGGGAACCCCTTCCTGCCAATGGGTCCGCCCATGTCGGGACATGGCGCCAGCCTCTCGCCGTCCCTCCCCCCCACGCCCACCCGACCCCCCGGGA
>CAYZLP010001194.1:0-1646 GCA_964478635.1 uncultured Caldilineaceae bacterium | reverse complement strand
CTGTTCCCCTACACCTTCAGCCGCTCTTCAATTTCTATCTGGCGCAGCTCCATGATCTGATCGCGCAGCGCGGCCGCGCGCTCGAACTCCAGTGCTTTGGCTGCTTCCTTCATTTCGGCTTCGATCTGCTTGATGAGTTTGGCCAGTTCGTCCTTGGGCAGGTCGGCCGGATCGATGGGCCGGCTTTCGCCTTCCGCATTGTATTCTTCCTTGCTCTCAGCCATGATCCGCACCCGGTCGGTCAGGTCGCGGATGCTCTTGACAATGCTTTGCGGCTCGATGTTGTGCTCTTCGTTGTAGCGTTCCTGGATGCTGCGCCGGCGTTCCGTCTCGCCGATGGCGGCCGTCATGGCTTCGGTCATCTTGTCGGCGTAGAGAATCGCTTTCCCTTCCACGTGACGGGCCGCGCGCCCGATGGTCTGGATGAGCGCACTTTCACTGCGCAGGAAGCCCTCTTTGTCGGCATCAAGCACGGCTACCAGCGAGACTTCGGGCAGATCCAGTCCTTCGCGCAGGAGATTGATGCCAACCACCACATCGAAAACGCCCATGCGCAGATCGCGTAGAATCTCAACCCGTTCGATGGTGTGAATGTCGCTGTGCAGATATTGCACCTTCACATTCAGCTCGGCCAGATACTCGGTCAAATCCTCGGCCATCCGCTTGGTCAACGTCGTAATGATCGCACGCTGCCCTTTGGCGACCCGGATCTTGACTTCCTTCAACAGGTCGTCGATCTGGCCCTCCGTTGGGCGGACCTCCACCACCGGATCGAGCAGACCGGTCGGGCGGATGACCTGCTCGACAACTTGGGCGGCGCGCTCCATCTCGTAGGGCCCGGGCGTGGCGCTCACATAGACCGCCTGATTGAGATGAGACTCGAATTCTGCAAAGCTGAGCGGCCGGTTGTCCATTGCGCTGGGCAGGCGGAAACCGTGCTCGACCAGCACGCTCTTACGCGCCTGATCGCCGTTGTACATGCCCCGGATCTGGGGCACGGTCATGTGGCTCTCGTCGATGAAGAGGAGCCAGTCGGCCGGAAAGTAATCGAGCAGGGTCCACGGCGTGCTGCCTGCCGGGCGCTGGGCCAGGGGGCGGCTGTAATTCTCGATGCCGTTGCAGTAGCCCACCTCGCGCAGCATCTCCAGATCGTACATGGTGCGCTGCTTGATGCGCTGGGCCTCCAGGAGTTTACTTTGGCTCTCAAAGTAGGCCACCTGTTCAACCATCTCCCCTTCGATATCCTCCAGCGCCTCGCCCAGCCGATCTTGCGGCGTGACGAAGTGTTTAGCCGGATAAATGTCGATCTGCTGGTGGTCGGCCAGGATTTCGCCGGTCAGGGTGTCGATCTGGCTGATGCGCTCGATTTCGTCACCCCAGAGGCTGATGCGATAGGCGAACTCCTGGTCAGCCGGCTGCACTTCCAGCACATCGCCCCTCACCCGGAATTTGCCGCGCTGGAGGACCGAATCGTTGCGGTCGTAGTAGATTTCGACTAGATGGCGCAAGACCTGACTGCGCCGGATCATGTCGCCGACGCGGAGGTGGAGCACCACCCGCCCATAGTCCTCGGGGCTGCCCAGGCCATAGATGCACGAAACCGACGCCACGATAACCGTATCGCGCCGGCTGAAGAGCGCACTGGT
>CAYZLP010001193.1:0-1649 GCA_964478635.1 uncultured Caldilineaceae bacterium | reverse complement strand
CCGTCGCTGCCCCGGACGTCGAAGCCAGCAACGGCGTCATTCACGTGATTGACAGCGTCATCCTGCCGCCGGCAGCCGAAGAGGCTGAGGCCACGGAAGAGGCTATGGAAGAAGCAGAAGCTACAGAAGAAGCTACCGAGGAAGGTGGCGCCATGGGTGAGATGAGCGACATCGTCGACACCGCCGTGGCCGCCGGGAGCTTCACTACTCTGGCTGCTGCCCTGGAAGCGGCCGGTCTGGTTGAGACCCTGAAGGGTGAGGGGCCGTTCACGGTCTTTGCCCCCACCGATGACGCCTTCGCCGCCCTGCCCGAGGGCACCGTCGAGAGTCTCCTGGAAGATCCCCAGGGCGCGCTGACCGACATCTTGCTCTACCACGTCGTGCCCGGCAAGGTCATGGCCGCTGATGTCGTCGGCCTGGACGGTCAGGAAGTTGAGACCGCAGGCGGCGGCATGCTCATGGTCACCATCGGCGATGACGGCAGCGTCATGATCAATGATGCAACCGTCGCTGCCCCGGACGTCGAAGCCAGCAACGGCGTCATTCACGTGATTGACAGTGTCCTGGTGCCTGCCACGGAGTAACGGTCAGATTGACCGGATGGCAATAGCCTGCAGCAAAGCTGATAGATGAAGTATTGACCGGGTTGCGTACCAAGCGTATGCAACCCGGTTTCATTTGTGCGAAGAAAATACGTGGCCGACCGAAACGAATGACCCTGCGCGATCATGACTTCGCAAAAGGTGACAGTCCCCGGCAGAACGAGGCACTCTTGACCAGCCGGCGCCGTGCCAGGGACTGTCACCCGGCATGAAAAACCATGATCTCACTTCATAGCTCCCGTTCCCTGTATGCCCCAAAGCCGATCTACATCCAGTATTCGTCCCGCGATTGTCATAAGTGGCGGTCAAGGCGTATAATCTACGCAACGGCCTGAAACCAACACGCGCACATGATCCGCCAAGGAGGAATAGATATGAATCGGCTGTTGACCGGCCTGCTGACGCTGGCGCTGGCATTTGCACTGACGGCGTGCGGACGCGCCGAGCCCACACCGACGCCGGAGCCCGTCGAACCGCCGACGGCGACGCCAACGTCGGAACCGACAGCTACCCCTGAACCACCCGAACCGCCTTCGGCGCCGTCCACTCTGCTGGAAATCGCAACTGCAGCGGGCAATTTTACGACGCTGCTGAGCGCCATTGAAGCCGCAGATCTGAATGAGAAGCTCAACAGCGAAGGGCCGTACACGATCTTTGCCCCAACCGACCTGGCCTTCGCGGCCTTGCCGGAAGGTTCTCTCGGTGAGGAAGACGCGGTCTACGACCTTCTACTCTACCATGTCGTCGAAGGAAAATTGATGGACGCGGACCTGGCCGATGGCGACATTCTGGTTACCTTGCTTGGCGACGAGCTGCCGGTCACGGTCCAGGGCGAAGATGTTGCGGTGGGTGGTACGCCCATTGTACTGGCCGATATTGAGGCGACCAATGGTGTAATTCACGTACTGGAATCCGTGCTCACGCCGCCGTCACAGGCCGCGGCCGGAGCCGCTGATGCGGCCAGTGAAGCAGCGGCCCCCGTTGAAGGCGCGGCCGCAGCCGTTGAAGGCGCGGCGGCAACGGCAGGGGAAGCGGCCTTGGGCGCAT
>CAYZLP010001192.1:0-1653 GCA_964478635.1 uncultured Caldilineaceae bacterium | reverse complement strand
CCTGTCGACGGCCTGTCGGGAAGGCAGCTTCCCGGAAGATGTTTACGCGCGCATGTGGGCCAACACTTCCGCCTCATGGGGATGGCCGCTGCCCTCACAAAGGGCCAGGGCTTCCTCGAAGCAGCGCCGGGCCGCGACGGCGTCGCCCAGGGCGTGGTGCACTTGTCCGGCCAGATCCAGCGCGTAAACCAGGTTGAAGGGACGCCCCAGGCAGCGCAGCCGCTCGATTGCCCGGAAGACAGTCTCTTTGGCCGCCGGCAGCGCGCCCGCCAGATAGCGGATACGGCTTTCCTCCAGCCAGATCACCGCCTGCATGAAGAGCAATCCCACCGGTTCGATCAGGTCGGCCGCCTGGTGCAGCAGCGCGGCGGCCTCTTCCAACGCGCCGGCCTTGCGACGCACGATGGCCAGGGTGTAGAGCGCAGCCGCGTTTTCCGCCCGGTTGTTGGTGACGGCGCCCAGATCCAGGGCCCGGTTGCAGAAGGCTTCGGCTTGGCCCAATTCACTCCGCTCGATGGCGATGTCGGCCAGAAGGCGCAGCGTGCCCATGGCGTCCACATGGGCGGTTTCGGCGCTTTGAATCTCCAGGGCGAACTGGGCGGCCTGGGCGGCCTCCGCCAGGCGCCCGCATTCGTAGTGAACGTGCGCGTGGTGGAAATAGGTCAGGGCCAGATCTACCCCCTCTTCCAGCTGCAGAAAGATTGTCTCCGCCTCCTCCAGTAATCCGGCCGCCCGCGCGTACTCGCCCCGCTCAAAGGCAATCCGTCCGGACAGATAGCGACTCTGCGCGGCCGCGCGGTCACCGGGGTCGGCCAGGGCCCGCGCCCGGGCAAGAGCAGCCTCGGCCGCACCAAAGTCATCCTGTTCGATGCAAATTCGCGCCTGTTGGCACAGATGCCACGCCTGGGCCGGGAGCAAGTGCAGACGCTCCGCCGCTGCCGCCGCCCAACCGTACCCGCGCCGGGCCCGATGATAGTGCGCGCCCCTGTGCCAGGGCTCGCTCAAGGCGTCGGCATAGGCCAGCGCCGTCTCCCAGAACTCGGCTTCGTACGCCTGCTCCATCCCCGCCATGAGGTTCTCCCATTCCGGGCTCAGTGCAGCGTCATCGTGCCCATTGGCCTGGGCAAAGGCCAGCTGACTTTCGGCAAAGCGCTGCCAGACCGGGCCGGGCGCGTCCAGCCTCTCCAGCGCGAAATCGGCCAGCAGGGGATGCTGGCGATAGCGATCGCCCTCCACGGCCGTGACCAGCGACAGCGCGGCCAGGTCATCCAGCTGCTCCCGAGCGTCGGCTTCGGCAATCTCCAGCATCGCGGCCAGTCCGCCGGCGGGGAACGAGCGCCCGGCGAAGACGGCCATGTGGCTGAACGCGGCGCGCTGCGCGTCGTCCAATGTGTCCCAACTGACCAGAAAAGAGGTGCGCACGTCCCGGTCGGCGATGCCCAGGTCCAGACGGCGTTCGGCCGCGCGCAGGCGTTCCGCCAGATGCTCCAAGCGGCGCTGGGGGCGGGCGGCCAGCAGTTGACCGGCGATCTCGACGGCCAGGGGCAGATGATGGAGCAACGCGCAGAGCTCGCGCGCGGCGTCCCGTTCATCGGCCACGCGCGCCGGCCCCAGCAGGCTGTCCAGCAGGGCCAGGCCGGCGGCTTGGGTCAG
>CAYZLP010001191.1:0-1653 GCA_964478635.1 uncultured Caldilineaceae bacterium | reverse complement strand
TAGACTGCAAGCAACGAAACGCTCACAGAGATTCACTCGCAAGGAGACAAGCTCATGTTGAACACGACCACTTTCACGACGTCGTTTTCCGGTTCCATCGCCCGTTTCTTCGGTTTTCAGTTCGGCGCAGACAGCACGTCACAAATGCGCAAGGCCATGCAAGCCGCCTACGAAGAATTTGCGGCCAAGAATGGTGGCGGGGTGGACAGCCTGTTCGACATGCAGTTCCTGACGCAGCATGGTGAGGCCACGGTCGCCGCCTACCTGAACGGCGCCCTGTCCCGCCACCAGGCGGCCGTCGAGTTGGCGAATGCCTGGGAAGAGCACGTGATGCCCGCCAACACGAAGCGGCGCAAGGTAATGCGCGCCGACGCTGCCATGGCCGCCGACCGTTACCTGTCGTACCTGCCCGCCTAATGCTTCAACCACAACTCAACGCTACCGGTCCGGTCCATCAAGATTGATCTTGATGGACCGGCTTGTTTCTTGGTTGGTCCGCAATTTCCTCTTCAGGCTCACGCCCGCGCGCTCGCCTTTGTCGTTTTCCTCGCTGCTCATCCAGTCGTTCCTGCCCGAGTCAGCTTGATGAGCGCAGTGACGACAACGTCCCATTGGGCCAGTATCGTATACAGAGTTACACCGAGTTGCAGCACGATGCGCTATCGTGTACGCTATCGTGTGCGTTCTGAGGAAGCTCTGTCGCGCGCCGCTCAGATTGCAGTCTATTTCGGAACCGCAAGCCTGCATCAATACTATATGTTCAACGCAAATACAACCGTGACACGCATTCGTACCAATCTCGTTAACCGCATCCACCCCGATCTGCTCTTCTGGATGACCTTTCTGGGGCTCAATTTTCTGCTCTTTCTGCCCCTCTACCTTCTGAATGTGGAGTCTACGAGCTTCTTGCCCCTTCCCCTGGCCGAACGGCTGGGCGTGGGCGAGGCGCTTACACGCTTGATGGTCTGGCGCGCCAATTACGATCTCTTTCGCATCAATCTGGAGGTCGCCCTCCTGGCCGTCCTCTGGGTGAACGTTGCCTGGATCCGGCGCCCGATTTACCGGATCGTCTTCCTGATCGTCTATTTCATCACCCTTTCCTACTACATCTATGAAAGCATTATGCTCACCTTCTACGCCGTCGAACCGGTCTTCTACAGTGAATATATGATGGCCCAGGAAGGCATCCCCTTTTTGCTGAGCCATCTGGGCCTCTCGCTGCCCATCTATGCGGGCGTACTGCTAGCCGTCATGGCCGTCGCCGCGTTGATCGTGTTGCTCACGCGTCTCTTGCTGGATGATAGCGTTGCGCGCTCCTTGACCCGCTGGTCGCGAGTGGCGCTCCTGGCCCTCATCGTGGGGCTGGCCGGAACGACCTTCTATTATCGCGCCGCGCTGGCCCAACCCGAGATGGTCGTCAGCAGTCTGAGCTACAAGCTGCAGCGCAATGTGGCCGAATCCCTGGCCCGCTATGAGGAGACGGGCGAATTCGACGCCCGGCCCATTTACGCGGCTTATGACTACGCCGATCTCGATCTGGCGGAAACGCCGAACATCTACCTGATTTTCGTGGAATCGTATGGCAGTGTACTGTACAAGCGGCCCGACTTCCAGATACTCTATACGGAACTGGCCGAGGAGATGGATGCGACC
>CAYZLP010001190.1:0-1657 GCA_964478635.1 uncultured Caldilineaceae bacterium | reverse complement strand
GGTCTGAGAGCCGGAGAACCGATAGTCGATCGGCCCGGATATCGCCTGGCTGACTTCTTGATTGCGGAACTGGAATGGATCTAATCGTCAGATGGATGTCAGGTGGATAAGGACGCGAGCAGTCGAACAAGAAACACCCAAACTTTTCCAATGGATGGCACAAACAATTTCTCGCCTGGTGAATGCGGAAAGCGAATGGTCGGGCCGAAGGAAATCATGTCCATTCCGCGTTTTTTGGCGCCGATGAGGCCGCACTCCAGACCGGCATGGATCGCGATGACCTGAGGATCTGTTCCGAATTGGTCTTTATAGACATTCCGGCAACGTTTGAGCAGCGGCGATGACATGTTCGGCTCCCAAGCGGGATAGCTGTTTTCATTCTCTGCCGTCGCACCGGCCAAGGCTGAGATCGATTCGATACCGGCGGTGAGTTCGGCGAGTCGCGACATGACCGCACTTCGCTGACTCGACAATAGAGTCAGGAGCTTGCTGGAAGGGGTATAGTCGATTGTCGCCAGGTTGACAGATGTTTCCACCAGATTGTCCACATCGGCCGACATACGGACCACGCCATGGGGCATTGCAAGCAGCAGACGGATGGCCTTTTGGGTGTCGGCCACCGTCATCGCCAAATTGTTTTCCGCAGAGGCATCTGTGGATTCCAGCATTAAATCGAGGGCCGGTTCATGGGAGCCGTATTCATTCCTGAACGTGTGCCTGCAGGTATCGATCACTCGACAAAGAGTGTCTCCTTCCTTCGGTTTGGCGATTATTCTGCAAACGGCGTCACGGGCAATGGCATTGTGGACCGTCCCCCCTTTCAGCGAGACGATTTGAATTCCCGATGAGGCGGGAATCGCGGCCAGTGTCCGGGTTATCAGTTTATTGGCACTGGCTCTCGGCTTATTGATATCGATACCCGAATGGCCTCCCTGAAGCCCCCTCACCGTCAGGTCATAGAGCCTGTACCCGGCCGGCCGCATTTCCGGCTCTATCGCGAGGCGGATGCGCGTTTCCTGCCCTCCGGCACATCCGACCGTGAAAACGCCTTCATCTTCGGAATCCAGGTTCAGCAGAACCCTACCCTCGATCAATTCGGGATCAAGGTCTCTGGCCCCGATCAGTCCCGACTCCTCATCGACGGTGAACAACAATTCAAGGGGACCGTGGGAGCATGAAGAATCCTCGGCAAGCACCATGGCCAGTGCCAGGGCAATGCCGTTGTCGGCCCCCAATGTCGTTTCCTCGGCGGTTATCCAATCACCGTCCCGGACCAGGGGAATCGAATCTTTGGTAAAGTCGTGGGTCGAGGTCGGTGTTTTTTCACACACCATATCCATGTGTCCCTGGATAACCACGCCCGGTCGAGTCTCACATCCCTTTGTGGCGGGCACCTTGATGCACAGGTTCCCGACAGTATCGCGGCAAGCCACGAAATTCCGTTTGGAAGCCCAATCGTTGAGCCATGCAGCAATCTGTCCCTCACGCTTCGAGCAGCGCGGAATACGATTGATGTCGGTCAGACGGTCCAAAACCCTGCGGGTTATATCGTCCATAACAGCCCTTTTTTATGCCAACGGTGGTCATCATTGACCGTATCATTTTTCGTCGAGGGGCCATCGTTGTGCGCCGGGTGCCGTCGCTGAGCCCGATCGGC
>CAYZLP010001189.1:0-1662 GCA_964478635.1 uncultured Caldilineaceae bacterium | reverse complement strand
GAAAACAGGCCCGGGTCCTGAACCGCATAGTCCACGAGTTCTTTCGCGGCGAACCAATTGGCGAGGAGGAACTCAAGGAGTTGGTGGGTCACACGACGCAGCAGGTCTTGGTCGGGGCACTCTTCGGCGTCAGCTTCACACTGATCTTTCTTTGGCTGCTTGGCGTCAAGCCCCATGGCTAGTGAGGCCCGGCGGAAATGAATATACAGGTTCTATCGAAAGTAGGGGTCCCGAATTTCCGTCGTGGTGTATACGCCGTCTTGTACCAGCGATAATTTTTATAGTCACTTTTAAACAAATTCTTGCCGCCAACGGCTACCTATGCTATTATACGCAACGATTTTGTCCATCCAATATGGGTGGCATTCGTCCCAATTATAGAGACGTCACTCGACCTTCGTACATTCCCGCCGGTTTTCGCGCTGAAGGAATGTACGAGGTTCAAATAACGTGACAATTAGATGATCCCCATCCCAAGTGGGATGGCGCGTAGAATGAACTTATGGAGGGTTTATGCGACGTATCGTCTTGATTCGGCCGCGCCGCGATGGACGAATTTTCGGCAAGGCTCCGGGCTCACCGTATACGCTCATGCGTTTGGCATCGCTCGTGCCGGAGGAAATCCCGGTAGAGATCTGGGATGAAAATCTGAACGATCTGGCGTTGGATACGCTGCGCGAGGGCGATCTGGTCGGCATTACGGCCATGACTGTCACCATCGAGCGGGCCGAGCAGATCGCGCGCCAGGCCATGAAGCAGGGCGCAGGCGTCGTTGTCGGCGGCGTTCACTCCACGCTTATGCCCGAGCACACCAAAACCTTTGCTCACAGCGTCATGGTCGGCGAGGGATACTTCACCTGGCAGCAGCTCATTCAGGATTTTGCGGCCAACGGCGTCCGGGGCATGAAGCCCTTCTACGAGGACGAAACCTGGGCCGACCTGCAAGGGATCGCCACCATCAGCGATCGGGTGATCGAGATGGTGAACGAGCAGGAAAATTACTGGACGCCTTATCTGGAGATCACCCGGGGCTGCCCCCGCAACTGTTCCTTCTGCACCGCCATCCGCGTGAGCGGCCGCCGCATGCGCCTGCGGCCCGTGGATGAGGTCGTCGACGAAATCCAGCGCCGGGGCATCAAGCGTTTCTTCCTGACCGATGACAACTTCGGGCTGAATTTCACCACCGACGGCGACTACGTGGCCGAGCTCTTCGAAGCCCTGGCCAAGCTCGACCTGCACGGCTGGACCTGCCAGTCGGAGATGAGCATCGCCGCCTATCCGGAACTGCTCGAAATGAGCGTGGCCGCGCATCTGGACAAGCATTTCATCGGCTTTGAGAGCGTCAACCCCGACAACCGCAGCTCCCTGGGCGGCAAATCCAAAGGCCAGGCCACCAATGCCGAAGAAGCCATCCGCACCATTCGCGCGCACGGCGTCGGCGTCGTCGGTCTCTTCGTCATGGGCTTCGATGAAGACACGCCCGAGACCTTCCAGGCCATGTGGGAATTTATTCGCAACAGCGAATTGGACAGCGTGAGCACAACCATGCTGACGCCCTATCCCGGCACACCCTTCCGGGAAGTGGTGGAGCGGGAAAATCGCCTCCTGGACGTGCCGTGGAGCCATTACGACACCGCGCACGTCACCTTCGTGCCCAAAAAC
>CAYZLP010001188.1:0-1679 GCA_964478635.1 uncultured Caldilineaceae bacterium | reverse complement strand
CAGCCAACAATCAAATAGAACGCGGATCCGGCGGATACTCGCCGATCGATCTGGATGAAAATCTGCGTAGATTCGGTAAATCCGCCTAATCCGCGTTCTATTCTGGTCAGCCTGGTATCGCCACAAACTTTGTTTCTAAATTCAGGCGGCGCAGCACGACCGCCAAAATAACAAAAAGTTTGTAGTATTTCCTTAACACCTTCGTTATGTATCGGCTCTGAAAATGAGTCTTGCGAAAATTCTTCTTTTCGCGAAGGAAGGGCGGGGAGCGGGGCGATAAATGGTCTAGACATTCTTATTCGTATTGCGGTTGTGCGCATGCTGTTTCACCGTTCATGACATTGCTGCCTTAACCAGGCGCAAACCGTACCCAGTTTCCGCGAATCCCCTTGCGCGGTTTGAAAGGTACGGCTATGGCATCTGTCGACATCTCAACCATTGGTGTCGCCACTTCCCCCCGGCAACATAGTTATCACAGGCGAATCTACTTATTCAGCCTCATCGTTGCGGATGGGCTGATGCTGGTGCTGGCCTTTATGTTGGCCCACTGGCTGCGCTTTGACGCCGGCTTCACCGTTGCGCCGGAGGTGGAAGCCAACAGCGTGCGCTACGGCAGCCTGGTGATCAAGTTGGTGCCCATGTTTCTGGGGCTCTTCGTCTTGATGCGCCTCTACGATTACAACCTGCTGCTGGGCGGAACGACGGAATACTCCCGGGTCTTCACGGCCTGCAGCGTCGGCATGATGGGCGTGGTCATGATCACCTTCCTGGAGCCGACCTTTGTCATCGCCCGGGGTTGGCTGACCATGGCGTGGCTGCTCTCCGTCCTGCTCGTGATTACCAGTCGGCTGACGCTACGGCGGCTGGCCTACCAGAGCCGGGCCAAGGGCCTCTTTCTGGCGCCGGCCCTGGTCGTGGGCGCCAATCCGGAGGCACTGGCGCTCTTGCGCCAGCTGCATATGGGTCATCATGCCGGCTTCCATATTTACGGCGTGGTGGCTTCCCGGTCGGGTGAAGGGGAGTGGACCACGGCTGAAGAACGGGATGGCCTGCCCTTGCTGGGCACGCTGGACGATTTGCCCGACCTGATCCGGCGCTTTGAGATCACGGAGATTATCGTGGCGACCACGGCCTTGCACCGGGGAGAACTCCTGGAGATCTTCGAGCAGGTGACGGCCTGGCCCAACGTCAATCTGCGGCTCTCGTCGGGCATGTATGAAGTCTTGACCACGGGCGTGAGCGTGAACATGGCAGGGTCGGTCCCGCTGATGACGCTCAACCGGCTGCGGCTGGACCGGTTGGAGACGATTCTCAAAACGGCGCTCGACTTCTCAATTGCCCTGGCCGGGTTGATCGTGTTGACGCCGGCGCTCTTGGCCATCGGCCTCATGGTGCGCCTGGACTCGCCGGGGCCGGCCGTCTACCGGCGCCGGGTACTGGGCGTCGGCGGCCGGGAGTTCGACGCCTTCAAGTTTCGCACCATGGTTCAGAACGGCGACGAAGTCCTGGCGCAGTACCCGGAACTGCAGGCCGAGCTGGCCGCTACCCACAAGCTGAAGGACGACCCCCGGGTAACCCGGGTGGGCAAGTGGCTGCGGCGCATGAGTTTGGATGAGTTGCCCCAATTGCTCAACGTCCTCATGGGGCAGATGAGCCTGGTTGGGCCGCGCATGATCACG
>CAYZLP010001187.1:0-1683 GCA_964478635.1 uncultured Caldilineaceae bacterium | reverse complement strand
TCATGACCCTGAATGCCGCGCTGGTCCTGGTTGCGGCGGCAGCAGCGTTGCTCCTCTGGTTCAATCTGCCGGGCGTCGCCTTGGCAGCGCCGATCCTGCAGGACGGCGGCGCTTTGACCAGTAATGGCGCGCTGGGCGCCGCCCTGGCCATCGGCCTGGCTGCAATTGGCTCAGGTATCGCCGTCGGCGTTGCGGGCGCCGCAGCCATCGGGGCCATTGCCGAAAAACCGGAACTCCTCGGCCGCACGTTGATCATTGTCGGGCTGGCCGAGGGCATCGCCATTTACGGTCTCATTATTTCTTTTATGATTCTCGTACGATGAATGAAGCAAAGCTGCTGGTCATAGGCGACGAAACGGTCGTATACGGGTTCAGCCTGCTGGGCATCGAGGGCCGGATTGTGGCCGGAGCCGATGAAGCCCGCCAAGCCCTGAAGGAAGCGGTCGACGGAGAAGCGGCGAGCATCGTGCTGATCACGACGCAGTTGGCGGATTGCATGCGCGAGCGTGTAGACCTGCTCAAGTCTACATCGCTGCACCCGCTCGTGCTCGAACTACCGACAGCTAAACCTCAAAATGGCAACCCGACGGATCTGCGTACGCTGTTGCAGCAGGCCCTGGGTCTGCCGTTGGACCAGGTTGGGCAGTAGCTGATGCACATGACAGACCGGATTTGTTGAAGAAACCCGGAGCGTGGCGGCAAGAAGGAGCAATCCCATGCCTGAACTTTTCGGTGACGTCGATGAGCTGATCCGCTTGATTCGTCGATCCGCAACCCAGTCGGAGTTGAATGTCCAGGAAGAGGCGCGCCGGGAACGTGAAGAAATTCTCGCAGAAGCGGCCGCAAAAGCCAAACAGCTACGCACCGACGCCCATAATACTGCAGAGCGCGACGCCAAAACCGCGCACCGGCGAACCCTGGCCCAAGCGGAATTGGAGATTCAGCGCCAGCGCCTACAGCAGCGTGAGGCCTTGCTCGACCGTGCCTGGGCCGAAGCGGAAGCGCGCCTGCGCAAACTGGCCGATGATCCCGCCTACGACGAGGTACTGCAGCGGCTGGCCCAAACAGCCGCCGCAACGCTCGCTACCGACGTCGTACTGCTGACTGCAGATGCCCAAGGACATGGGATGCTCACGCCCGAACGGCTCGCCGCGTGGAGCGACCAGGTCGGAACCACCTTTCGCCGTCATTCAGACCCGGCCGACATCTGGGGTGGACTCGTTGCGTCCGACGAGGCAGGCCGGCGCATTGTGAACAACTCGTTTGACGTTCGGTTGGCCCTTGCCCGCGATGAATTGCGCGAGCAAATCGCCGACCTACTGGAGATTCGATGAGCCAGATGACCGGAGTCATTACTCGCATCAACGGGCCGGTCGTTCAGGCGCGTATCACCGGCGCGCTGGCCATGTCCGAGCAGGTTTGGGTAGGCAACGCGCGGTTGGCCGGGGAGGTCATCCGTCTGGAGCATGATACGGCTACGATTCAGGTTTACGAAGAGACGGAGGGTCTCCGCCCCGGGGATCCCCTGGCAGCCGAAGGGTCTCCCCTGGCCGTGACGCTGGGCCCCGGACTGCTGGGCAATATCTTCGACGGCATCCAGCGGCCGCTCCTGGCCGTGCATGAGCAGAGCGGCATCTACATTCGTCGCGGCGTCCGCACACCGCCCCTGCCCCAACGGAAGTG
>CAYZLP010001186.1:0-1690 GCA_964478635.1 uncultured Caldilineaceae bacterium | reverse complement strand
TTTTGCCAGCCGCTGAAGGCATAGGTGGCCTCCTCCTTGGCCTGCGGTGCGACAATTTCGTAGCCACGAAAGCGAGGCTCGACCGCCAGCAACTCGCCATTCTCTACTGCCAGATTTGCTTTCCAATCTACTGGCTCATTCTTGTTGCCCCATCCTACTTCAAAGTGTACCTGTAGTGGCTCATCCCAGTTGACCGTATCAGAACGTCCGCCGTTCCAGCGCTGCAGTACGCGGTTGTTGTGCACGAGCTCCACATAGTCAAGTGCATCCCCACCGTTGACCTCGATCTGCAATTGACGCTCCGGCGTGGCATCCAGCACAGCACCTAGCGGCTGGTCATTGAGGGCAAAGGCGAGGCCAATATTATCGCCCGTCAGGGCAACTGTGCGTCGTGCCTGAATTGCGGACCAGATTGCTTCTCTGGTCCGCGCCTTGGACCATACGCCCATGCGTCCGTGGCCGTAGCTTCCCGGATGCGCACTATGATGATCGGTAGAACCGAAGACGCCCACTATGTGTCCCTGTGCCAGCCCATACTGATAGGAGCTGTGCCAATCCAGTGGGCCCATGGTGTGCAAGTATGGCTGCAGTACATCGTCACTCTCGGACATGCCGTGCATGGACATGATTTCGACCACCGGGCTAAATTCTGACGTGAATGCTGACCAGTTAATGCCGCGGTAGCCCTGGCGGTAGCCAATATGATGGGGAAGCAGCATACTTTCCATGCCTTGGCTCCGAAAGTGCCGCAGCTGCCGTCGCATTTCATCTAGTGAAGCAGCGCGGATGATCTCACCACCGCTGTCTCGGAAGTAGACATTGTGATCTCCGTATTGGAGACTGTGCCATTCGAAGCCGTGAAAGGTGACGAAACGGTCCGGTTCATTTTGGTTCTCCACTATCGCTGAAAGACGCTGCCACTGCTTGGCCGTTTGCGTAAAGCCATTTCGATGATAATCGACCACGCTGGCGAGGCGCTCACTACCGGTCCCAATGTCCGACCAGTGCGCATGGACGGTGACGCAGGCAAAATCTAGCTGCAGCCGTGCATTTTGAAAGGCATCTTCAATCGAACCGTGGCCGTACCCGATATTGCAGTGGTTGTGAATATCGCCCCAAAAAGGGTGCAATCCCTGATACGCAGTCAGCACTTAGGATTCGGCTTTCTTGTCTAGTGAATTAGCGACTGGTTGCCACTGCCCCGTGCTCGCCGCGGCATAAGCGGCCTCGATCATTGCCAGAGACTTCCAGCCCTCGTCCAGCGCAACGACCGGTTCTGCCTCGCCACGTAGATAGCGGAGAAAATGGAGCGGGCCGTTTTGGTGGAAATGACCGGTGCGAAAATTGGGCACGGTGGGCGAGCCTTGCCAGACGCCCCGCTCTTCACCACGCTGGAAGACGCGCAAGTAGGGCGCTTGCGCAAACTCACGCGAGGCCAGGTCCACGCCCGTGAGCACAGCACTTCCTTCCGTTCCAAAAATCTCGATGGACTCGGGGGCCGCTACCAGCGTGCCGCTCGCCGTGATTTCCGCGATCGTTCCGCTTGGATATTTGAACAGCGCAATCCCCGAGTCATCCAGAGGAAGGCCCAAAGTGGCATTGGAGACCACCGCACAGGCGGCCATGGGTTCACCAAGTAGCCACAAGAGCAGATCCGCAGCATGAATGCCTTCATCCAGGAGCGAGCCAC
>CAYZLP010001185.1:0-1703 GCA_964478635.1 uncultured Caldilineaceae bacterium | reverse complement strand
AACCGGCTGGACATGCTCATCAACAACGCGGGGGTCATGGCGCTGCCCTATCGCCAGACGGCCGACGGCTTCGAGATGCAGTTCGGCACCAACCACCTGGGCCACTTCGCGCTGACCGGCCTGCTCCTGCCGACGCTGTTGGCAACGCCGGGCGCGCGCGTGGTGACCGTCAGCAGCGGCGCGCATCAGATGGGGACGATGCGGTTCGACGATTTGCAGTGGGAGAATGGCTACAGCAAGTGGCGGGCTTATGGCATGAGCAAGCTGGCCAATCTGCTCTTTACGTATGAGCTGCAGCGTAAGCTGACTGCCGCCGGCGCCGACACGATTGCCGTCGCGTGCCATCCCGGCTACTCTGCCACGAATCTGCAGTTGGCGGGACCGGAGATGGAAGGCTCGTCCATCTCGCGCTGGCTTTCAACGATGGGGAACTCGATCTTTGCCCAGGATCAGGCCATGGGCGCCCTGCCGACGCTCTATGCAGCAACCATGCCCGACGTGAAGGGCGGCGCATACTACGGACCCGATGGTCTGATGGAAATGCGCGGATACCCGACGCGGGTGGAATCCAACGAAAAGTCGCACGATGAGGAAGTCGCGGCCCGACTGTGGCAGGTTTCCGAAGAACTGACGGGCGTTGTCTACCCCCTGGCGGAGAAAATGGCGGTCTGAACCTGTCATTCCAAAAACCGTAGCCTGAGCCCGTCGAAGGCGGGTCCGCCTTCGACAGGCTCAGGCTACGGTTTAAATATCAGGCTACAGTTTCAATGCTAGCAGCTTGTGGGATTGAACCCAAATAGACTGTAGATTGGGCTGATAAGTGCCGCTGGAATCGGAAAATCAGGCCGTCTCCGCCCAATCCGCCACATCCGTGGTCTATCCTATCGGTCTCTCCGATGGCCTGCTAGGCCGACTTCTCCAAGAGTTTCTTGGCTGCGGCTATCGCTTCGCCGACATCGGCGCGGCTTCCTCCGGCCTTGAGCGTGGCCTGCAGGGCCTCCCGGTTGGCATCCACAAACTGGCGGAAGGTGACAATGCCGTGCTGGCGCAACAGTTCCTGGGCGCCTTCGCCAATCCCGGGCAGGAAGGTCAAGCGGTCCGGCAACGGGCCGTCATAGTGCGCGCCGACGCGGCCATTGGCTTCCGCCAATTTGCGGGCCTCGGACGCCCAATCTTCCACATTGGCCGCGTCAATGGCTTCGGTGATTTTCTCCAAGTCCGCCGCGCTCATCTGAGCGATCTGGGACCAGGTGCAGACGCCGGCCTCATAGAGGCGGCGCTGATAGACTTCACCGATGCCGTAGACTTTGGTCAGATCATCGGGATAGTTATCCGTCGCCGGCAGACCGGCGGCGCCGAGGTCGACGACGGCAGCGCTGCGCGTGGCGGTTGCACTCTCTTGGGCGTCGGTTGCGAGCGCGGCCTCTTCCTGCCTTAATTGCTCCACCGCCGCGGCGGCCGCGGCTTCAAGCGACGCTTCCGCATCGACGGCAGCTTCAGAAGCCTGATCCGTGGTCGCTTCCAGCGCGCCGGACGCCTTGTCGACGGCTTCGGCTGCTGCTTCGACCGCGCTATCGGCCGCTTCCACTGCCTCCTCGGCGGCGGCCACGGCTTCCTCGGTACCGGCGGTTGCGGCTTCCAGGGAGGCGGCTGCGGCTTCGGCCGTCGCAGCCGCAGCGTGGGTAGCCGCAGCAAGCGCCTCA
>CAYZLP010001184.1:0-1704 GCA_964478635.1 uncultured Caldilineaceae bacterium | reverse complement strand
GCTGCTCAACTTCCTGCTCTGGTTCCGGGTTGCATCCCTGACCGGGCGGGAACTCTCTTTCTTCCGCGTAGGCTTGAGCTTTCGCCTGGGGCTACTGCTGGCGATCCTGGGGTCCGGATTGCTCAACTATTTCGTGCCGGCCTCCCGACCGAATGGCACCATCTATCTTTTTTCCTTCTTCGCCTTTGGCCTCACGGCTGTGGCCCTGGCGCGGATGGATGAAAAGGCCCTGCAGAGCGCCGGCAGCCGGGGCGCCAACCTGCCCTGGCCCCGCTTCCTCCAGACCCTGGGCGCAGTGGGCGTCATCCTGGCCGGCGCCTGGGGGATTGCCCAGTTCTACACGCCGGCCGCGATCCGCACGGTGCTGGGCTGGTTTTCGCCCCTATGGAATCTGATCGGTCTGATCGCGTCGCGGGTGCTCCTGGCCATCGCGTGGGTTCTGGCGCCGCTGCTCGAACGCATGATCCTCTTTCTGCGCCGCCTCTTCGAAATGTCGGGCCTGTTCGAGGATACGCCACAGCAAGAGGAGCTGCCGGCCATGCCCGACCCGGCCCACCTGACCCAGTTCGACGTCACGGGCTTCCTCGACGAGTGGGCGCCGGTGCGCTACGCGCTGGTCTTTGCCGGCCTGCTGGCGGTCCTGGCCGTAATCTGGCTCTTCTTCATGCGCACGCCCCTACGCGGGGGTGAGGAAGAGGCGGAGGAGTACGGCGCCGAGGCACTGGATCTCGACGGCAACCTGCTCCAACGTGGGCTTGACAAACTCAGAGACTGGGCCGATCTCATCCGACGGTACGGGCTGGGTACCCAGCTGCTGGCCGCCATCTCCGTCCAGAATATCTATGCCAACGTTTCACGGCTGGCCCGCGGTCGGGGCTTTCCGCGCGCCCCGTCTCAACCGCCCGACGAGTACCTCGCCGCGCTGCAGCAGGCATTCCCGGATTGCGCCGACGAACTGCGGCGCATCACCGATGCGTATATGCGGGTCGAATATGGCGACCGTCCTGTGGCAGAGGAAGAACTGGCCCAATTGCGACAGGACTTTCAGCAAGTGCAGCGCGCGCCCGCCCCCGCGCCGGACGATGGCATCCTGTCAGCGTCGCGTCCTTCGGCCTCCTGACGGTGGCCAGGCGCCAATCCGGCAGTGCATGAGAATCATGTGACAATCGTCACCTTTGCAGATTGAACACCAATGCTATAATATGATCGAATTGTGGTTGACCGGCCCAAAGTGACGGTTCAATCGCATCTGTACAACATTGTCATATTTCGAACCGAAGGAGTTTTTCAATGGCGAAAAACGATTCAAAGGCTATGCCTGCCGCCGTGGCCAAAACCAAAAACGGAAACGGCGCCCCTCCCCACGAAGAAGCCACCACCCCAATTCCCGCAAGCGTAGCAGCACCCGAAGTCATCCCGGAAGAGGCTCCCTGCAAGGAGAATGAACCCTGCGAGCAGTTGGGTGACAACGAGCTGCCCACGGGAAAGATTCCCGAAGATCCGCCCATCCGCCGGGCCAGCGCCTATGCCGTCGCCCAGGCCCAGTTTGACCGGGTGGCCGACTTCATGGAATTGAACGACGACATCCGCCGCTACCTCCGCTCGCCCCAGCGGGAGATGATCGTCCACTTTCCGGTGAAGATGGACGACGGTTCCATGCGCATGTTCTCGGGTTTTCGGGTGCACCACAACACCATCAAAGGC
>CAYZLP010001183.1:0-1708 GCA_964478635.1 uncultured Caldilineaceae bacterium | reverse complement strand
CCAGATGCCAACGAGAATAGCGTCCGAGGCATCATTGATGGCCTCACTCCAGAAATTAGCGTGATAGTGGGCGAAACTCAAAATGGCAAATTGGATTGGATCGTTCATGGCTTTTCAACCTCTTCCCAGGTGCCCGTCTCAGCTGAACGGTAGATCGCTTCACAGACCAGCAGCGTGACCAGTCCGTCCAAGGCCGACGAATCGTGCGGCTCTTCACCGGCGAGCATGGTCAGAAAGTGGCGATGGTGGCGAAAGCCGAGCGGTGTTGCGGGCAGCGCGGGCGCAAACCAGCCCTTGCGGCTCAAGTAGTCAGGTGCATTGAGCGCCAACTCGCCCCGCTGCGTACGCAGCAATGCCGTGCCCGCTGTGCCGTAGATTTCCATGCGAAAACGATCTGTACCGGCTACTTCGTTATACCCACACTCGTGGCTGACCAGCGCACCGGATGCCAGGCGGTAGGTTGCCAGCACCAGATCCTCGCTGTCCGGGTGCACCACCGTGCCGTTGCGCAGCGTCCGTTTGGGAAGCACAAGCGCCGTCGTCGCCAAGACCGCTTCAATCTCACCGAAGAGATAACGAATGAGGTCAATGCCGTGGACGCCAAGCTGCATCATGGCGCCGCCGCCCACGTTTTCGCGCTTGAAGAACCAGGCCGCCCAGTCTGCGCCCGGTGTGGCGTTACGCTGACGCACGGAATGGATAGTGCCCAGGGCGCGCTCGTTTAACAACGGTCGTATGTACTGTACTTCTTCAAAGTAGCGATGCATGAAGCTAACGAAGAGTGGCACGCCATTGCGCTCCGCTGCATCAATGATCATACGGCACTCGGCGCTGGTTCGCGCCATGGGCTTCTGTAGCAAGATCGCCTTGCCGGCCTCTGCGCTGGCAACGGCAATCTCTTGATGCGTGAAATCGGGCGTTGTGATGACCACGGCACTGATGTCGGGCCGCTGCAATAGGGTGCGGTAATCGTCCACTGCCTCGGGGATCCGAAATTGCTCTGCCTTGGCCTGGGCGTTTGCCAGGGTACGGCTGGCGATAGCCGCAACCTCGGCCCCGGCATCCTGAAGACCCCGGATGTGGTAATCGCTGATGAAGCCGGCACCTATGATGGCGATACGGTTTTCGTTTTCGATCACGCTGTCGCTTCCTTGCAGATTGAATGGTGCTCACGATCCTCCGGGAGGAGGTCATAGCTGTCCAGCCAACCAACCGAGCGTTGACTTCCTCCCGGAGAGGTAGGTGCGATCTCTATGGCTGCCAGTTCCCCTCGACCCCGGCATAGTCGGGGTTGTAATTTTCGAGGAATCCGGTATAGGTGTAGTCCAACGGATCCATCGGGTCGCCGATGCGACCGGCTTCGGACAGGAAGTCCGTGTAGGTCTGCATATCGGCCACGTATGTCTCATCGATGTTTGGCAGGAAGGGATACTCCTCCCACATGGCTTCCAGCAGTTCTAGCGGCTGATCGTTCCACTCAGCCACCATCTGCACCACTTCCTCGCGGTTGGCCGGGTCGCGCACGTATTCCTGCGCCCGCAGCATCACGTCCATGATCGCTTGGGCCGCAATGGGGTTCTCGCGCACAAACTCTTCGCCCATCACCCAGACGGAGAGAGTGTTTGAGGCCTGGCTTTCCGTGCCTTCATCCCACGGGAAGGATGCGACCGTGCCACCGTTGAAAAAAGTGGTACTGACGCCAGAAGAG
>CAYZLP010001182.1:0-1709 GCA_964478635.1 uncultured Caldilineaceae bacterium | reverse complement strand
GGCACCGGACTGTCCAACATGCGCCTCAACCGGCGGTAGGTCAGGGTGCTGCGCCCCCGCCTGGCCGTGGTCGCCACCGTAACGGGTTGACGGCCCTCCGCGGTGGCGATGTCGTTCACCGCCGCCGTGAAGCTTCCCGTGATCCGAACCAATTCAAGGGCCCGGCGCCGCTGAGGGTTGTAAATCATGCCCGCACCGGCAATCCAGTGGTCGATGATCCGCCGGGCCAATTGCGCCTGGTCCGCCAGGGGGGTGGCCACGTAGTACCCTTTGACTCCATAGGTTCGGCACGCCCTGGCAATATCATGCAAATCCAGATTGGTGACGGCCGAAGCGATGGTCGCACCGTTCTTGTCGGTCACCGGATAGTGAACCAGTGCGACGTATAGTCGATTACCCAAGGAGTTTGTCGATCTCCCGTCGCCAGTTTTCCAATACGGCCCGCTCTTCGGTGGAAAGATCCCGTTGGGCCAGCAGATCCGGTCGCTTCATGATCGTGCGAACCAGGGCGGTCTCGCGCCGCCAACGATCGATCGCGCGGTGATTGCCGGACAGCAGCACATCGGGCACCGCGTCATCCTCAAAACACGGCGGCCGGGTGTAATGGGCATGCTCGACGAGTCCGTCGCTGAACGTGTCGTTATCGGCCGAGTCCGCGTTGCCCAGCACATCGGGGATCAACCGCGCCACTGCATCGATCACCACCATGGCCCCCAATTCACCGCCGGTCATGACGAAATCGCCGATGGAGATCTCACCATCGACATGCCGATCGACGAAGCGCTCGTCCACGCCTTCGTAACGTCCGCAAACCAGAATCAGCGCATCCTCGCCAGCCAGGGTTCGGGCCATCATCTGGTCGAATCGCCTTCCCTGGGGGGAGAGCAGCAGGGTCGTCGCATCCGGCACCAGGCGTTGGGCTTGCGCCAGTGCGCCGGCCAGCGGTTCCGGCTTCATCACCATGCCGCATCCGCCGCCGTAGGGCCGGTCGTCGGCAACGCGGTGGCGTCCCTGGGCAAAATCGCGTATATTGATGGTGGCGGGCCGGATCTGATTTCCCCGGACCGCACGCCGGATGATGCCATGATCCCAAAACGGCTCGAAGAGTTCGGGGAAAAGGGTCAACACACCGATTTTCATTCGTCCGTCACCACCGGGTCAGAGCCCTTCCGGCGGATCCACGATCATGGTCCCGCTGGCCAGGTCGATCTTGACGATCACATCACCGATGGCCGGAAGCAATATCTCCCGACCCTGTCCATCCGGATCGCCCTTGACCACATAAATATCGTGGCCGGGTGTGGGAATAACGCTGTCCAAGCGCCCCAGACGCTTCCCCGAGGTATCGATCACACGCAGGCCCACCAGTTCGAACCAGTAATAGGTGTCCGCTTCCAGGTCTGGCAGGGCCGATTTCGCCTGCAACAGCGATGACCCGATCAGGGCGGCCGCCTGGGTCCGATCGCCCACCGTCTCGAGATGCATCAGCAACCCGCGGCCGTGGGGCTGCACCCAGGCGACGGCCATCGTTCGAAGCGAACCGTCCGGGGTGGCCACCCAAATGGTGGCGCTTGCCTCAAAAACCGCTGCGGACAACGCATAGGATTGAACCTTGAGGTTGCCCTGGACACCGTGGACGCCGACGATACGACCGACCAGGATTAAATCGTCTCTGCCGCCAGGGCTATTCGATGATTTCAAGGACCGTA
>CAYZLP010001181.1:0-1712 GCA_964478635.1 uncultured Caldilineaceae bacterium | reverse complement strand
CGGGCCAGCGCGACGCGCTGCTGCTGGCCGCCCGAAAGCTCGTCCGGTCGGCGCAAGCCATAGCCCGGCAACTGCACCAGCTCTAGCATCATTTCCACCCGGCTGCGCACGGTCATCTTGTCCACGCCGCGCATTTTCAGGCCAAACCCTACATTGTCGGCCACATTCATATGGGGAAAGAGGAGATGCTTTTGGAAGACCATCACCGCGCCGCGTCGTTCGGGTGCTATGGTCAGAACCGATTGGCCGTCGAACCGGATGTCGCCGGCCGTCGGTGCAAGGAGCCCGGCAATCATGCGCATGGTCGTGGTCTTGCCGCAGCCCGAAGGCCCCAGTAGCGCAACGAGTTCGCCGGTTGCGACAGACAGACTGAGGCAGTCGACTGCGCTTACGTCACCGTAACGCTTGCTCAATTCATGCAGGCTCACTTCCGTCATCGGCCGCTATCCAATGTCTATCTTGCCCGTATTCCCAAACGTCTGCGCAGGTGGCGTGCCGTAGGGTGCGTTCAAAGGACCGTTCACGACACTCAAAGCCGGCCCAGCCCACTGACGGCGCCAGCCTCCCGACTCAGTGTACGCGAAGTCAAAATGAGTGCCAAGATGGCCGGTAGCACAAAGACGATACCGATAGCCGCGGCCCGGGCATGGCTCGCGCTGCTGATGAAGGGAAAGAGTACCATGGGCAGCGTGATGACCCGGCCCCCGCCGATGAGCACGGTCGTGATGTATTGGCTCCAGGAAACAAGAAAGGTGAAAAGCGAGGCCACGACCAGCCCCGGGAAGATGGCCGGCAGGGTCACATGCCGGAAGGTGCGGAGGGGACTGGCCCCCAATGTGCGGGCCGTTTCTTCCAACTCTGTGCTGTGGTTGGCAAAAACCGCGCTCATTACCAGGACGAAATAGGGCAGCGCCGGGACGAGGTGCACCAGAACGACGCCCCCAAAGGTATCAGCCAGACCGTACCGGATGAAAACGATCTGGATGCCCATGGCCACTACCAGAGTCGGCACGATGATGGGCAGCATGATGAGCCATTCGACTATCTGCTTGCCCCGAAAGCGTTGCATGCCCAGCACGCGGGCCGCCGGCAACCCCACGACCATGCTCAACACGACGACCGTCAACGCCAGCACCGTGCTCGTCACCAGGCCTTCACCGACCCGAGAGGTTGGCGAGATGACGTACCGCCACGCATCGAGGCCCCAGGCTTGCGGTAGTAGATCTGGAAAGAACCAGTTGCGCGCAAAGGACCAGAAAATTAGCGGCACGAGGGGCAGGAATATGGCGATGGTGATGAGAAAATAGGCGAGTTTGCGCATCATCGCACCCGCCTCGCCACCCACCGATACGCGCCCAACAGCGCGATGGCGATCATGGTGATGACGATGCCCATGGCCATGGCTTCAGGACGGCGCGTCAGGTCCGGATCGATGTAGGCCCGGTAGGCGGTGACGGGCAGCGTGTTAGGGTAGCGCACGCCCAACAACAGTGGGATCTCGAAGCTGCCGAAGAGAAAGGCAAAAACAATGATCGAGGTAGAGACGATGCCGGGCATGACCAGGGGCAAGAGCACGTACCGAAAACGCTGCCACGGCCCTGCCCCCAGTGATCGCGCGACATCTTCATATTCCAGTCCCACGCCTTTCAGGACCGCGAGGACGACCAGGCCGATGAAGGGGGCCTCTTTCCAGGTATAGACCAGGATCGTGC
>CAYZLP010001180.1:0-1715 GCA_964478635.1 uncultured Caldilineaceae bacterium | reverse complement strand
GAGGACTGGTCGTCACCGGCGTTTTGGCGATCAGCGCCCTGGTCGTTTGGCTGATCGCCCGACGGCCCCGGGAGGCTGCGCGGAGGCCGATGCCGTCAACCTCTTCAGATATCACTGATTGATCGATGTGACCATACGCTTATGCAACAGATTCCATATTTCCTCAAGAACAGGCTCTTGCCCGTAGATCGGCGACTCAGGGCAATTGCACTGCTTCCGGCAGCTGCCCGCCTGGTCCACCGGTTATACCCGCTGCTGGCCGGGTTTGCGGCCGGCGCGCTGATTTTTCTCCTTGCTGCCTGCCAGCCGATCGTACAGTCGGCGCCGGAAGCGGACGGGATCATCGGCGCGTCCGGCGTGGGCGATCGTCTCTATCCCAATTTGGGCAATAGCGGTTATGACGTCCGGCATTATGATTTGACCATTGCGGTCGATGTCACCGAAAATGCCATCGTCGCCCAGGCCGTGATCGACGCCACGGCGGAGGCGACGCTGCGCCGCTTCAACCTCGATTTCGCCGGCCTGACCGTCGACGAACTGACGGTTAACGGCGCACCCGCCCGGTTTACACGGGAGGAGAGCGAACTGATCGTCACGCCGGCCGCGCCCCTTCCTGCTACCGAACCCTTTCAAGTACAGATTGCCTATCACGGTACCCCTATGCCTTTGACGGACAACAGCGTGGGCATCGATTCCTTGGGCTGGCAGACACAACCGGGCGGTATTTTTGCCGCCAGCGAGCCCAACGGCTCCATGAACTGGTATCCGGTCAACAATCACCCGAGCGACAAAGCGACCTATACCTTTCGGATCACCGTGCCGGCGGGTTATGAAGTGGGCATGAACGGCGTGCTCACGGAAGAGTTCCAGACGGAAGCAGCGGGCGAACCGGTGACCACCTACGTGTGGCAAGTCGCCCAGCCCATGGCCAGCTATTTGGCCACGATTCACATTGGGGAGTATGACATCGAAGTCGAGGAGACGCCTGAAGGCGTCACGCTGCGGAACTACTTCCCCGTCGATACGCCGGACCGGATACGACGCGATTTCGACCCGACGGGCGCGATGTTGACTTTTCTGACCGACCTGATCGGCCCCTATCCCTTCGAAACGTACGGCGCGGTGCTGCTCACCCAGGAGGTTCCCTGGGCGCTGGAAACGCAAACGCTCTCCATTTTTCCGATGAGCGGCGCGGACGAACGTACTGTGATTCATGAACTGGCCCACCAGTGGTACGGCAACGATGTGAGCCCGGCCATGTGGGAGGATATCTGGCTCAATGAGGGCTTTGCCAGCTATCTGCACTTCATGTGGATCGAAGAGCGAGACGGTGCAGAGGCCTTCATGACGACGATGGACAATCTCTATGATCGCCTGGCTGCGGCCCAAGTCGGCTCCCCCATTCCGGCTGAGCCTCGGGAACTCTTTGGGCGGGCCGTCTACTTTCGCGGCGCGTGGACTTTACATGCCCTGCGCTTGACCGTAGGAGACGATCTGTTCTTCGCTATTTTGCGCACCTATTACGTGCGTCACGCCGGCGGGAATGCAAGTACGGCGGACTTCATGGCCGTCGTACGCGAGATAGCCGGGGACTCCGCGGGTGCGCTGGTTGAGGAATGGCTCTATGCGCCGGATCTGCCTGTTCACCCGGACCGGGCCCAAGATTGACGGCCGGCGTCGTGGGGATTGGGGTTGCGCGGCTTGCCTAGACTTCG
>CAYZLP010001179.1:0-1718 GCA_964478635.1 uncultured Caldilineaceae bacterium | reverse complement strand
AATTATTGGGGGTATCGGCTTCTTTCTGATGCTCGAGGTGTCGCGCCAGCTTGGCGTAGCGGGATTGGTGCCGCCGTGGATCGCGGTTTGGGTGCCGATCGCCGTTGCGTACGCGTTTGCCGCGACGCTGTTGTTGCACCAGGAGGACGGCTGAAAGGCGTTCTGCGTGTGAGCGTCCTGCGTGTGAGAACGAACGGATGCGAGGCTTGAAGGGGGATCTCGGACGCCATTGGCGGACCGCCGCCGGGCTCATAGGGCTCGGCGCGGCGCTTCTGTGCGTCTGCCTCCTGCCGCTCCCTGCGACCGCCCAGGACGTCTCGCGCATCGCCCCGCCGATCGACGGCCGCCCGGTTCACAAACAGAAAACCCAGCGCGGGCCGGTCCTCCCCCGCACCCCGACGATCGACCGCGCCCAGCCGCTCTACCTCCAGGGCGACGAGCTCATCTACGACAACACCGGCAACCGCGTCACCGCCCGCGGCAACGTCGAGATCTATTACAACAACTACATTCTGACCGCCGACGAGGTCATCTACGACCAGCGCGCCAACCAGCTGACCGCCCAGGGCAACGTCATCCTGCGCGAGCCCGGCGGCGCCATAACGCGCTCCGAGCGCATCGTGCTCTCTGATGACTTCCGCGACGGGTTCGTGCAGTCGCTGAGCTTCACCACCGCCGATGAGACCCGCATCACCGCGCGGCGCGCGACCCGGCGCGCCGGCAACGTCACCGAGTTCGAGGACGGCAAGTTCACCCCCTGCAAGGCCGCCCCGGGCACCCCGCCGCTCTGGTGCATCTCCGCCAAGCGCGTGATCCATGACCAGGCCGCCCAGACCATCACCTACGAGGACGCCGCCTTCGAGTTGTACGGCGTGCCCGTCCTCTACGTGCCCTACTTCGAGCACGCCGACCCGACCGTGAAGCGCAAGTCCGGCTTCCTGGCCCCCAATTTTTCCGCCTCGAACGATCTCGGCTACATGGCCGAGGTCGCCTACTACTGGGCTCTCGCCCCCAACTATGACCTCACCTTCCACCCCGCCTACACCACCAAGCAGGGCATGCTCTGGCAGGCCGACTTCCGTCACCGCATCGCGTTCGGCTCCATCAGCGGTCAGTATCGCGTCGATCTCGCAGGCATTGACCAGGACATCAACGACCTGCCGACCAGCAACGCGCGCGAGGATCTCGACGGCTGGCGCGGCAGCGTCCACACCACCGGCGATTTCTCGCTCGCCTCCTGGTGGCGCTTCGGCTGGGACATCACGCTCGAGAGCGACGACAGCTTCCGCCGCTTCTACAAGCTCGACAACATTCTCCAGACCGACCGCGTCAACAAGGTCAACCTGATCGGCCTGAGCGAGCGCAACTACCTCGCCGTGACCGGCTATCACTTCGGTGGCCTCCTGCTCTCCGACCAGGACGTCGCGGAGAGCCTCGTCCACCCCGTGCTCGACTGGAACTACGTCGTCGGCGCCCCCGTCCTCGGCGGCGAGCTGAGCTGGGATGTGAACGCCCTGAGCCTTACGCGCGACCAGAGCTTCCAGGACCTCACGCTGACCAATCGCCGCGTCGACACCATCACCCACCGCGCCTCCGCCAACCTGCGCTGGCGGCGCAAACTCACCGACCGGATCGGCATCACCTACACCCCCTTCGCCAACCTGCGCGGCGACATCGCCACCTATAGCGACGCCGTCAACCCGCTCGACGACAGCCTC
>CAYZLP010001178.1:0-1719 GCA_964478635.1 uncultured Caldilineaceae bacterium | reverse complement strand
GCTCGTCGACCTCATCCAGCGCGCCGGGCGTGGGGATGTGGCCGTCAAAGCGCTTGTAGGCAAAGCCCACCACCCGGTTGACCAGGTTGCCCCAGTTGGCCACCAGTTCGTTGTTGATCCGGTCCATGAAGTCCTGCCAGGTGAACTCGACGTCGCTCGTCTCCGGCGCCAGTGCGGTGAGCACATAGCGCCAGGCGTCGGGCTGGAATTCTTCGAGCACGGTGTTGAAGCCGATGACGCGGCCCCGGCTGGTGCTGAACTGTTCGCCGCCCAGGTTGAGATATTCGTTGGCCGGCACATCGTAGGGCAGGTTCAACCGTCCCTCGCCGCCGTCGTTCCAGCCGATGAGCATGCCCGGCCAGATCTGGGTGTGGAAGGGAATGTTGTCCTTGCCGATGAAGTTGTAGATGCGCGCGTCGGGATTGACCCCGGCATCCCACCAGGGGCGCCAGGCGTCGGGATCGCCCGTAACCTTGGCCCACTCGATGGGCGAACTCAGATAGCCGATGACCGCGTCGTACCAGACGTAGATGCGCTTGTCGTCGTAGCCTTCCAGGGGGATGGTGATGCCCCATTCGATGTCGCGCGTGATGGGCCGCCCCCGCAGCTCCCGCAGTTCGAGCTGGCCCTTGGTGAAGTTGAGCACGTTGGGCCGCCAGTGTTCCTTGTCTTGGCTGACCCACTCGAGCAGGGGCTCGTTCATCTTGCCCATGTCGAGGAAGAAGTGCTCCGTCTCCCGCACCTCCAGATCGGTGCTGCCCGTCAGCTTGGAGCGGGGGTTCTTCAGTTCCAGCGCGTCGTAGAGGCGGCCGCAGTTGTCGCACTGGTCGCCCCGCGCGTCCTCATAGCCGCAGAAGGGACAGGTGCCCTCCACGTAGCGGTCGGCCAGAAACCGCTTGGCTACAGGGTCATACCACTGGCGCTGGACGTCTTTGTAGATATAACCGTTCTCCATATGGCGCAGGAACATCTGCTGCGTCACGTCCCAGTGGTTCTCGGTATCCGTGTGGGTATACCAATCGAAGGTCAGCCCCATGGCCAGGCAGCCATCCACGAAGAGTTCGTGATATTTGTCGATGACCTCGACCGGCGGCACGCCATCGGCCTCGGCCTTGAGGGTTACCGGCGTGCCGTGGGTATCCGAACCGCTGACCATGAGCACATCGTTGCCGATGAGTCGCTGGTAGCGGGCAAAGATGTCGGGTGGCAGATAGGCCCCGGCGATCTGTCCGATATGTTTTTCCCCGTTGGCGTAAGGCCAGGCCACGCCCACCAGGATCTTCTGTGCGTCTTCCATCGTGTCACTCGGTTCCGGCGGTTGGATTGCAGTATGGCGACTGGAGAAGAGGAAGCCAAGTGCACTGTTAACCTGGATTTTGCACTTGTCATTCTGAACGGGTCTACAGTGAGACTCCGGATACGGCGACTGTCCAGTGAAGAATCTGTTCTATGGCCACGTCGAGATTCTTCACTAGACAGTCGCCGTATCCGAAGATTTCGGGCCGACCCGTTCAGAATGACCAATGCAGGATTCCGGCTAACAGAATAAGACTAAGCGCACGGTAAGTCGTGCTGTCCCCAAATCGACCATTGGCAATCGGCAATTAACAATCGGCCCGTATTATAGTCGCGCCGCGGGTGAGAAGGCAAAGGTTTGGCCCGGACTTCCCGGAAGAGGTCAGTTCATCCCGAAAAGTGCAGCCTTCATTGACCTCTTCC
>CAYZLP010001177.1:0-1721 GCA_964478635.1 uncultured Caldilineaceae bacterium | reverse complement strand
CAGGTTCAAACAGGGCAAGAATAGCGCACTATCCATATTTTGTCAAGGTTTTGCCCAATTCAGCCCAGGTGTTGGGTGTGCGCCAATCGTACCCCCTGAGTACCGTCTGTCCCGCGCCCATGCCCATAGAAGCAAAAAGGCCCGCACCGGTTGGTGCGGGCCCCATTACGAAGTCAAGTGGTTTGGACTTAGGCGGTACGAACACGCGGCGCGTTCTGCGGCGCCGACCGGATTAGCTGCTGCAGCCGATCGATCTGGTCGCGGTTCAGCAGACCGGCATAGCGGCCCGCGGTGACAACCGGCAGGGCGTCGAGGCTGAGCTCATCCATGCGGGTCCGTGCGTCCATGAGGGCATCGTGGGGCACGATGGGCTCGATGTCATAGCGCATGATCTCGCTCACGGTCGTGTAGGGCGGCATTGTCTGCAGCGCGCGGACCAGATCAGCCTGGGCGACAAAGCCGCGGATCATCTCATCTTCGACCACGGCAAAGCTGCCCTGACGGCCGAGGATCATGAGATCGGAGGCCTGGCGCAGCGTCATGCCCGGCGACAGCGTATAGGCCGCGGGCGAGTAGGCCTGCTCTACCGTGTAGCCGTCTAGCGAGCGGCGATAGCGCACGAACAGGGCCTCCTGCGAAGCGGCGTTGAAGATGAAGAAGGCAATGAAGGCCAGGAAAAATGCCCCGTTGAGGACGGCATAGATGCCCATCAGCACGGCAGCAATACGACCCACATTGGCCGCCAGATCGGTGGCCTTGACGTAGTCCATCCGCATGGCCATCAACGCGCGCAGGATACAGCCACCGTCCATCGGAAAGGCCGAGATCAGATTGAACAGCGCCAGCAAGATGCTATAGACGAACACGTAGGAGAACAGCGCCTCCAGCCCAAAGCCGTTTTGGCCGGTCAGGACCGTCAACGGGTTGCTGATCGTCACATTCAAGATGGGGATGAAAGCCAGCATGACCAAGGCCACGGCGAAGTTGACCGCCGGGCCGGCGGCCGCAATGACCAGTTCCTGAATAGGCTTGTCCGGCATCTCGCGCAGTTGCGCCACGCCGCCGATGGGCGACAAGACGATCTGCTTGACCGGCACGCCATAGTATTGCGCGGCAAAACTGTGGCCCAGCTCATGGAGCGTGACCAGAGCAAAGAGGATGGAGATGGCGACGACACCGAAGAGCGCCCCGCTGGCCAGCCCACTGACCAGTCCAAATTGCAGGGCCGCAAAGATGAGGATGAGCGGGAATGTGATGTGGAGTTTTACGTCGATGCCACGGACGGTAAACAACCGCAGGGATCTTCCCATGTTACTCCTTATGTGCTTGCTAACCGCGCCGGTCATATGGCCGGCGCGCGATCGTTCCAATGAAGGGCGCATCCACCACCGGTTAGATGTGGTACGCCACAGTAAGGAGTCTAACCAGAATTTCTCTGAAAAGTGTTAGAAAAATATGGGCGTACCGTTAGCACGCGACTTAGCCGGTGATCAGCTCGGACGGCAGATGATCAACCCGGTTGATGTAGCGCACTGCCCCGTTACCGTTGGAGAGCTCAATACGGCTGATGGCAGTATTGCTCATGCCGAACCAGATCTGCCCGGCCGAAGCGGTCTTGAAGCGGCTTGCATCGTCCATGCCCAGGAGCGTGACCAGCAGTGATTGAAAGAACCCGCCGTGCGAGATGATGGCCACGCGATCGTCCGTGTCACCGTGCCGAG
>CAYZLP010001176.1:1508-1722 GCA_964478635.1 uncultured Caldilineaceae bacterium | reverse complement strand
CCTCCAGCGCGCGCAGCTCGCTCTCGACCAGTTTCAGTTCCAGATCGGTCGGTTGCCGAAAGGCGCAGTTGACCGTGATCTCCGACCAGTGGCCGCTCTCGCCGCAGATCTCCATGTGATAGCGCAGGATATCGTCACAGCGGACCGGTACGTCCCGGGGCGGGTCGGTGTCGCCCGGCCGCTCGCCGATGAAAACCAGGATGTCCCGGGCGCC
>CAYZLP010001176.1:0-1479 GCA_964478635.1 uncultured Caldilineaceae bacterium | reverse complement strand
CGGACGCGGACGCGGCCAGCTCCCGCTGACTCTTGCCCGGTTCCAGGACTTCCACAAAGCGCTCCATGGCGGCCTTGGTCAGGGTCCAGTGCTCCCGGATCTGCTGAATTTCCAGGGGGCTCTTGACCATGCGCACCCTGTCCATGAGTTCGTCTGCGTCCACAAATTCGACGCCGGGCAACTGCGCTGTCAGAATTTCGTAGTTGCCGACCGACAGGATGAAGCGCCGCCCGGCAATTCCCACGCGACCTGCAGTGATGCCTCGCTCACGCATCATCTCGACGAGCCGTGGCGCCTGGAAGACGTCTCCCCGGACATCGGTGACCCAGCCCCGGGCCGCAATGCGCTCGGCCACGGCATAGCTGGAGAAGACCATGAAGGGCTCATCGTCCCGGGGAATGCAGAGCAAGCCGTCGTGCCCCCACATGTGAAAGTCGGTGAAATAGCGCAGGTAGCCCCGCCCCGTCCACCAATGACCCTTTCCCGCCACCACCAGGGCGTCCAGCCCGGCAACGGCCATGGCCGCCCGCGTCCGCGCCAGCCGTCGATCCCGCTCTGCAATGTCCGCTTGTGTGGCCATGATGATTAAGCCTTTCCCACACTCTTCCGAATCGCCTCCAACCGCATCTCTTCCGGATCGAGCTGGATGTCCAGTCCGTAAACGTCCCGGGCCGTTTCGAGGCTGACGAGGCCCAGAGTGACGTCTTCTTCGACGCGAGACCGTTCCCGGGCCTTGGGATCGCCGAAGCCCGCGCCGCCGGGCACGCGCAGGACGACCTCTTCGCCCGGCTGCCACTGGATCGGCGTGAAGCGCTCGACCTTGACGCCTTGGAAGAGGACGTCGCCCCGCGCGCCGTCGGCGCCGCCGTTGAGCCCCGGTGCGGGATATTTCATGAGATCCGGCCGGATCGTGAGCATGACCGGTCCCCGGCCAATGTGACGCAGGACGATCTCCTGGCCGGGACCGCCCCGGCGCTTGCCCGCGCCGCCCGAATCGACCAGCATGGCCTTGCGCGTCATGACCACCGGGCACTGCTTCTCGATGATCTCCGTGGGCGTCACCGTGCTGTTATGAGGATAGGCCGCCGGCAACAGGCCGTCGGCATTCTGGGTGGCGCCCAATCCGCCGTGGGGCAGCATATGGACCGCAAAGCTGCCGTACCGTTCGTCCCGCCCTACGATGTGGAAGGGGAAGATGCCGCCGGCCGCGGCGATGGTCTCGTCGGGCAGCAACTCGGCCAGCGCACCGAAAATGAGGGGCGGAATGTGCTTGATGACCTTGGCCCGGGCCTTGACCGGCGCGGGGAAGGTACAGTTGACGATGGAGCCTTCCGGCGCGGTGATGTGCAAGGGACGGACCAGCCCGTCGTTGTTGGGAATGTGGGCCGCCAGCATGCACTTGATGGGATAGACGGCCGTGGCGTAGCTGATGTTGAAGGCCGCATTGATGGCCGAATGCCACTGCTGGGGCGAGCTGCC
>CAYZLP010001175.1:0-1723 GCA_964478635.1 uncultured Caldilineaceae bacterium | reverse complement strand
AAGTTGAAGGCCCGGGTAAGCTGGTAGTGCATCTTCTCGGAGAGATTGGGCAGCAAATAGCGCAGATCGGCCAGCGTCAGGCTGTCGATGCGCACGCGGATCATGTCGGGCCGGAAGATACGCACCTTGGGCTTGTAGTTGCCGGCGGCAAAGGCGCCCAGGTTCTGCGCCTCCTGGAGCGTGCTGTACTCGCCGTGGGGATCCACGATCATGACGGCCGCGCGGTTGTAGGGCATCATGAGCTCTTCCAACAAGACGCCGGCCAGATAGCTTTTGCCGCTGCCGGTGGAGGCGATGATGGCCAGGTGGGTCGAGGTGAAGCCACGCACGTCCAGGGCCACGGGCACGGCGTCGGCCTCCCGACTGAGGAGGCTGCCTAGATGCGCGCTGCCCCGTTCGCCGGCCTTGACCTTGGAGAGCACTGCGGTCAGGTAATCGTTGTCCGCAATGTAGACGGGCGCGCCGCCGTCGGGCGGCGCCCGGAGATTTATGAAATCGCCGAAGGACTTGCTGTGGTAGCCCAGCACCGTCACCGTCAGCTCGAAAAGCTCGTCATCCCCATCCTCAAAGCCCAGAAGGGCAGCCACATCCCTGGGCGGCACGTTGGGATCGGCCATGAAACCGTCGGGAAAGAGCTTGACGGCCCGCCGCGCCGTGATCCGGCCGAGGATGGGGCGCTCCTCGCCATCCACCCGGGCGTGATAGAAGACGAATTCGCCGTGCTTCACCCGCCGTTCGGGATCGGGTGCGATCACGGTGAATTCGTTGGGCGTCTCGCCCGGTCCTTTGACAGTGCCGATGCGGAGTTGGGTCATGGACATTATCCCGCCGGCTGGACGATGCTGCGCCAGGCAATGCTGTTGCGCATGACGTTGAGGCGCGCTGTTTCGCCCGGGAAGAGCGTTTCCATGTAGTCGAGAATGTGGAGCAACAGGGGTGCGACCAGGGAATCGCCCTGGCGCATGAGCAGCGGCGCGTAGTGCAGGGCCAGACGGCCGCCCGCGGTCGTGTGGAAGGCGCGCACTTCATCCTCGGTCAGTCGACGCACGGGACCGTTGATGGTCGCGGCCGGCGCAGGCACGCCCTGGCGGGGCGCGCCCGCGGCGTCGACAGTGCCTATGGCCAGAATGCCGATGAGGGTGGCGGTCTCCACCAGGTAATCCGGCGAAAAGACTTCCAACTCCTCCCGGGAACTCAAGCGCGGCCCCAGGTTGCCGAATTCCGGGTTCATGAGCAGCGTGTTGTAGACCACGCCGACGATCGAGTCCCCTGTGGGCGCGCCCGCTTCCCGTTCGATGGCGACGAAGGCGCCGAACGCGTACGCAGCGGGCGCCGGTTGGGGCGCGAATTCTCCCGGCCCATAGACCTGGCAGACGTAGTCGATGTGGCTGTTGGATTTGACGATTTTGCCGATGCTTGCGCTCATGGGCATAGTAAAGCAGAACTTTTGTGCGAGCGCAAGTCGTCAATCGGCCGCAGGCCCGTTGGATAAAGTGGCGTGATGATAGGCGTTTTGTTCGGGCAGCTCGTTCGTGCACCTTCGATTCCAGGGCAGCATGGCGATGCCCATGCGCAGGTAACATTGGTCTGTAATCGCCGCGTTGATCAATCCGAGACACACGATCACAGGAATGACGAGGAACGCTGGCGACCAGAGGAAATAGCCCAGCAGAAAGATGGCCAACAGCAGGCCAAGGACCATTCTGAATTGGCGATCGATGCT
>CAYZLP010001174.1:0-1724 GCA_964478635.1 uncultured Caldilineaceae bacterium | reverse complement strand
CGGTTGTGAAGAGGAGGCGAAAAAAGAAAAAGGTGAGGAAATCCATCCCGCCGCCGTAGCGCTTCACCAGTGCAGCGTGCAGGGCGTACATGAAGGTTGAGGCAACGATCATGAGTGCGCCCAGGCGCAGGTAGTCGCCCGGCTGAAAGGAGATGACAAAGACGCCACCAATGGCGACGAGCGCGCCTAGCTTTTGGCGGCCGGTTAGCTTTTCGTGTAGCCATAGCAAGCCCAAAAGCATGGACCAGAGGGTGGTCATCTTCCCCAACATGGAAGCCGTACCTGCGTCGAGGTAGGCCACCGAACCGTAGTTCAGCACGGTGCTCACGCCGACGAGCAGGCCGATGGCCCCGAAGAAGATGAAATGCGTTCGGGCGGCACGCCAGTCGATGCCTCCCCGAAACAATCCGAAAATTCCCACTTGAACCGTGGCAATGCCGATGACGTACATGGCTGAAACCATGGGCGAAATGTGGGGCAAAAGCGCGCGGGCAAACACAAAATGGAGACTGTCGACCAGCAGCAGCAGGGCGAAGATGAGCGCGTCGTCGTGACCCAGACTGCCGGTGCGGGAATTATCGGGTACTCTGGCTTGTGACATGGAGGCCTGGCTTGTGTTCGCTTGGTTCCTGGGTTGCTGCTCAAGAGTTCCAGTATAGGTCCGCCGGCAATGCGCTGTCAATCAGGCTTGCGCTGAAGGGCGCAATTCATAATGGGGGCGCACTCGTCACCCTGAGCGGGTTCCCCTTCGACAGGCTCAGGGGGCGGAGGGAAGGCGACAGGATTTCCGCTTCTGTTTGTGTCATTCCGGCAGGTGCATTATTCTATTGATTTGGTAGCGCTGTTTCGTTATTGAACCGATCTCAAGCTCCACTGCTACACCGCAGTGCGACGACCGCGGCGGAGATGGTTCGACAGCTTCTATCCCCGATAGTGGGGCCGCATTTCCGCCGGGATTCACTAGGAAGCAGGATTTACTCTCTTTATGAGCGATATGATTCTTACGTTCATCATCCTGGGCGCAACGATCGTGCTCTTCGTTCTTGACCGCTTGCGATTGGACATCGTGGCCGTCATGTCCCTCCTCGCCCTCATGCTCACCGGCTTGGTAACTACCCAGGAAGCGCTGGCCGGTTTCGCCGATCCAATCGTGATCATCATTGCCGGTCTCTTCGTGGTCGGCGCCGGTATCTACTACACGGGCGTCGCCAATGAGATGGGTCATTTGCTTGCCAAATTCGGCGGGACGAGCGAGGTACGCATCCTCATCTACGTAATGCTTTTGGTTGCCATCCTTTCGGCCTTCATGAGTTCGACGGGCGCCGTGGCGGTTCTGCTGCCGGTGGCACTGAGCCTCGCCCGGGACGCCAAAATCATGCCCAGCAAACTGCTGATGCCATTGGCCTTTGGTTCTCTGATCGGCGGTATGTTGACCCTGATCGGCACGCCGCCCAACCTGGTCGTCTCGGAAGAGTTGGCCTCCATGGGATTGACGCCTTTCTCTTTCTTCGCCTTCACGCCCATTGGGCTGGTGGTGTTGGTGGTGGGCATTGCCTACATGGCAATTGTTGGCCGGCGCGTATTAGGCCGCCGCACCCACCGAAAAGTGGGCTCAGGCCAGGTGCTGGATGAGAGTGACGGCCCAACGCTCTCCGAGCTCGCGGCCACCTACGAACTGGAGCAGAATACTTTCCGCCTGCGCGTGCGCCGGGCCTCGCCATTGG
>CAYZLP010001173.1:0-1725 GCA_964478635.1 uncultured Caldilineaceae bacterium | reverse complement strand
ACACCAGCGGCGCGGAGCATTACGGGACGGTCTTTGCCTTTGCCGAGTCACCCCATGAGGCCGGCGTTTTCTGGGCCGGTACGGATGACGGCCTGGTTCACATCTCACGTGACGGCGGCGCCAACTGGCAAAACGTGACGCCGCCGGACCTCCCGGACTATGCCCTTATCAGCCTCATCGAGCCTTCCTGGCATGCACCGGGCACGGCCTACGTGGCCGCAACCCGCTACAAGCTGGACGACTATCGTCCCTTCTTGTACAAGACGACCGACTTTGGGGCAAGTTGGCAGGATATCGGCGTGACCCTGCCCCAAGACGAGGTGACCCGCGTCATCCGCGAAGATCCCGCCTGTGCCGGGCTGCTCTTCGTCGGTACCGAAACCGGCCTCTATGTGTCGCTGGACGGCGGTGAAGGATGGCAGCGCTGGCAGGGCAATCTGCCTGTGGCCCCCATCTATGACATGAAGATCAAGGAGTGCGATCTGGTAATTGCCACCCACGGCCGCTCCTTCTGGATCATGGACGACGTGACGCCCCTGCGCCAGTATGCCAGGGGCCTTGACCAAACAGGGCCGCAACTTCTGCCACCCCAGTTGACCGTGCGTCACTGGAATAATTTTTTCGTTGGCGTCTTCGGCAGTCAGGCGGGCAAGAACTACATGCTTCATCTCGGCGCCGGCCAGGTTACGTACGAGGAGTCGACTGACGAGTACGGCGCGCTCCGACGCCGCATTCTGGATGGCGGAGAGAACCCGCCCAACGGGATCATCCTCTACTACACACTGCCGGCCGAAGCGACAGGCGATGTCTCCCTCACTCTGCTGGATGACGCGGGGCGGGAGATTCGCACCTACCGCGCCAAAGGGGATGCCACACCCAAAGGCGACCGCACCATCCCGACCCATCCCGGCCTCAACCGTTTTGTCTGGGATCTGCGCTATCCCGACGCGCAAAAAGTGACAGGCGACCTCACCGTGGCCGATGCCAAGACCGGACCCCGGGCCGCGCCCGGCATCTACCAGGCCCGGCTCGAAGTGGGCGATTGGCGCCAGACTCAGAGTTTTGAGCTGAAGGTCGATCCGCGGCTGGACGTCAGCCAGACGGATTTGGAGGCCCAGTTTGCCCTGTGGCTGGCCATCCGGGACAAGGTGGACGAGGTTCACGCAGCCGTGACACAGCTGCAGGATGCCCGGAGCCAGGTCCGGGAATGGATGGTCCGGGCGGCCAAGCTGGAGGATACGGCCGTTTTGGCCGAGCGTGGCGAAAGCCTGATTGAGCAATTCGATCGGTTGGAGCGGCAGCTGATCCAGACCGAAGCCAGAACCGCCGGCGATCGTCTGCGCTTGAAGGCGCGCTTGAATCAGAAGTTAATCAGCCTGATCAGCGTTGTGGCGGCTGCGGATGCGCGCCCGCCCCGCCAGGCCTACGCCGTCTTTGCCGAACTATCCGATCAGGCGGATGCCCTGCTGGCCGAGCTTGCGGAACTTCTCGGTCCGGAGTTGGGGGCCTTCGTGGAGCTCTTGCAGGCCCGGCAAATCCCGCCGATTGTGACCGAAGCCCGGAAGCAAAACCCTGGGGAGTAAGCCACCATGCTGCAAGCGACGACCGTCACCATTCATGGCGCCCGGTACAAGCTCGACGCGCTTCCCGATCCGGCCGATTTTCGCGATCGGCTCTTTGTGTCGACGCTGGCCGAGGTGCCGCTCTATCGCTCGCTGGATGATT
>CAYZLP010001172.1:0-1730 GCA_964478635.1 uncultured Caldilineaceae bacterium | reverse complement strand
CCGACCGAACCTCGGTCAACCGCATGGCGTGCCGCCGGTCGCGGCGGGCGTCGGCGGCCAGTCCCGTCAGCGGCCCGGCAATCTCTTCAAAAATCAGATGATCGCCTGGGGCAAGCTGGAGTTGCGCGGTCGGGTCGGCACTGTCTGCCAGCGTCGCCCGGGTAGCGCCGGCGGGGAGGCAGCATTCCGTATCGCCCCAGGTATGGAAATGAATCAGATTATGGGCCCGGCGTAACGTAACCGGTGTCCTCAATTCGAAAACCGTCGGTTGGTGACGGGCCAGAAGTTCATCCAACAGATGGTCGGGGAGAACCACGGCTTCGCCGGGCATCCGGGTCAGAAAACGCACGGGCGGATCGAAGAGCGACGCAGCCGGCGCGAGGGTCATGCCCTCGGCGGCCCCGTCCACGGTCAAGGCAACCCACGTGCGCGCGTTGCAGCCGTCGTGCATGGCATAGCCCAGGGCCCGGGCGTGGCGCCGAACAGAGCTTCGCCGCCGGGCTGTACCGAGATAAGCTTCGGTGGCCACTGCGTCCTGATAGTAGCTGAGGTAGTCGCCCACGTAGGCCAGCAGTTCGACCAGGGCTACCTGTAGGTCGGGCGCATGGCGCTCCCGCCACTGGGGATTGGTCACGGCCAGGCGGTCGAAAATCAACTGGCGGAAAGATAAATAATCTTTGGCCAGGTAGTTGATGACCGGCGCGGGATAGCGCTCCGGCGGACAGGCATCGGCAGGTGCGCAGTCGAACTCGCTGGGACATTCAACCTTGAACGAAAAAGTAATGGCCGCCAGGATCGGATCGAAGCCATCGGGCGGCGCATCGGCCGTGGGTGACTCGACGAGCTGCAGGGTGTAGGCGGAAAAATCGCCCGCCGCATCCGTGCGCACGATGAGCAGCCGCGTCGGCTCCGGCTGCGCACCGAACTCGGCCGCCTCGGCGGCATTCAGCAGCCCCGCAGCAGCCAGGGCCGGCACATCCGTCGCCAGCGCCGCCCACCGGACCGTGACGGGCGTTATCCGCACTCCGCCGGCAATCCTGACATTGGCGCCCGTCAAGCCGGCAGCGTCGCGGAGCAGGCGCACGAAGAGCGTCTGTTGGGGCGGCGAACCGGCGGGCGCGGCGCCGTCCACGACTTCCAGATACTCAATGGCGTTGTCGCCGCCCGGGGCCTCCCGCAGCAGGCTTAGGCGGCGCTGATTTTGGCAAGCGAAACGTTGGGCCACGTCAAAGCTCCCGGGTAAAGACATTCGTCCGGCGCTGCTGGCTGCGCTGGAGAATGTACTGCACGGTAATGGAGAGGGTGCTGTCGCTGCTGCGCACGCGCACACTCTCGGGCTTGAGTAGATCGCCCAGGTGTTGCTGGAGTGCGCTCTGGATCATGAACTCGGTGGCGGCGGCCAATTCCGGGCTGTTGGGCGCAAAGACGAGCTGCATGACGCCCGTGCCGAACTCGGGTCGGTTGACCCGCTCCCCCGGCGCGGTGAAGAGAAGCTGCTCGATCATCTGGGCCACATGGTCCGCATCCTCGGCCCGGGCGATGCGTCCGCCGCCGTCGATGTGGAGCGGATAGGCAATATTGGTCATGGCGCCTCCTCAAATTTCAGTAGCCCGCGATTTGTCATTCCGAGCGGGTCTACGCAGTCCCTCTCATTGTGGCAAAACCACAGCGAGGAATCTTGGCCTCCCCCAAATCGTCCACCCCTGAAGTTCCTGTTCATATTGCCGAGA